>JAAAOQ010000098.1 GCA_009908845.1 Gammaproteobacteria bacterium | reverse complement strand
ACGACCCTGAACTCGATCCCAGGCGTGCTGCTGATCGCGGCGGCGATCCTAATGCTGCAGGTCTACATGACCAACAACGCCGATCAGTTCGAGAGCCTGGTCGAGCGCGCCGATCTGCGCCTGCTGTTCCTCTGCATCATCCTCGGGGTCACCAGCTGGACCGGACTCTGCCGACTACTGCGCGGCGAGTCGCTGAAATTGCGCGAGGTCGACTATGTGCAGGCGGCCCGCGCACTCGGCGTCGGCCATTCGACCGTGATCGCTCGCCATATCCTGCCGAACGTACTCCATATCGTGATGATCACCGTGGTGCTGGACTTCAGCGGCCTGGTGCTAGCCGAGGCGGTGCTCTCCTATGTCAACATTGGCGTTGATCCAACGATGAACAGCTGGGGCAACATGATCAACAGCGCTCGACTGGAGCTGGCCCGCGACCCGATCGTCTGGTGGTCGCTGGCCGCGGCCTTCCTGTTCATGTTCACCTTGGTGCTGGCTGCCAATCTGCTCGCGGACGTGGTACGGGATGCCTTCGATCCGCGGCTCCGGAGTGCCTCGTGAGCCGGCCTCGCGGCAGGCTGACTGCCGCCGATTCGGTGCGCTTTGGGCAGGCGAAAACGGCTATGGTCCTCGTCATTCCCAATGAGTGGAGCGGCTGCTGTGATGCGTGACGCCCTGCTGCAGGTCTCGAACCTGAGCGCCGAGCTCGGCGGCGACGAGCGGCCGGTGCGAGTCTGCGACGGTGTGGGCTTCGCGATCCGGCGCGGTGAGACCATGGCGTTGCTCGGCGAGTCCGGCTGCGGCAAGTCGATGACCGCGCTCGCATTGATGCGGCTGTTGCCGCTCGGCGGGCGTATCGTCTCGGGGTCGGTGCAGCTTGCCGAACGTGAGCTGCTGAGGTTGACGGAGCGCGAGATGCGCACGGTGCGCGGCGGCGGCATGGGGATGATCTTCCAAGAGCCGCAGACCTCGCTGAACCCGGTGCTCCGAGTGGGCGATCAGATCGCCGAGGCGGTGCGGCTGCACGGGCGGCTGCCGCGTCGGCACGTGACCGAGCGGGTGGTCGAGCTGCTGCGTGCGGTCGGGATTCCGGACCCTGCCCGGCGCGCGAGCGAATACCCGCATCAGCTCTCGGGTGGGATGAAGCAGCGCGTGATGATCGCGATGGCGTTGGCCGGCGACCCGCAGCTGTTGATCGCCGACGAGCCGACGACGGCGCTGGATGTGACGATTCAGGCTCAGGTGCTGCAGTTGCTCAAGGGCTTGCAGCGCGAGACCGGCATGGCGGTGCTGCTGATTACGCATGACCTCGGCGTCGTCGCCGAGACCGCGGATCGGTTGGCCGTGATGTATGCCGGCCAGATCGTCGAACAGGCCAGCGTCGACGCCTTCTTTGCCCAACCAGCGCACCCCTATAGCCGCAAACTGCTCGAGAGCGTGCCCAGCGCAGGCAAGCGCCGCGGCGAGCTGGCGGTGATCCCGGGGCGGGTGCCGCCGCTGGATCAAGCATTCGAGGGCTGCCGCTTCGCCGACCGCTGTCCGTTCGTGATGGAGGCCTGCCGCAGTGGCCGGATCGACTGGTATCAACCGAACACCGAGCAATGGGTGCGCTGCCTGCTCTGGGCCGATCCGCGCTCGCGCCTCCTGCCCGATGAACCGGGTGCCAGTCCGGCTGCTGTTGGGTCGGACCAGGTCAGCGAGGACGCGCGCACAGACGCCGAGGCACTCCTCGCGATCGACGGGCTCAAGGTCCATTTCCCGATTCAGAAGGGACTGTTTCGGCGCACGGTTGGTCATGTCAAGGCGGTCGACGGGGTCGATCTGCACCTCAAGCCCGGCCAGACCCTGGCCCTGGTCGGGGAATCCGGCTGCGGCAAGACGACCGTCGGCAAGGGCATCCTGCAGCTCGAGCCACCGACCGGCGGTCAAGTCCGGTATAATGGGGTCGACCTGACGCAGATCGCCGCTCGACGGATGCGGCCCTACCGGAAGGACCTGCAGATCATCTTCCAGGACCCGTTTGCGTCGATGAACCCGCGCATGCTGGTGGGCGACATCGTCGGTGAGGGGGTGCAGTCACTCGGCATCGAGAGGGGCCGGGCGCCTCGGCGTCGGCGTGTGGCCGAGCTGTTGGAGCAGGTGGGCATCGGAGCCCAAGCGATGGACCGTTATCCACACGAATTCTCCGGCGGGCAGCGACAGCGCATCTGCATTGCAAGGGCGCTCGCGGTTGAGCCCAGAGTGCTCGTCTGCGATGAGCCGACCAGCGCGCTCGATGTCTCGGTGCAGGCGCAGATCCTGAATCTGCTGAAGCACCTGCAGCAGGAGCTTGGACTCAGTTACCTGTTCATCACCCACGATATCTCGGTGGTCTCGTACCTAGCACAGGAGGTCGCGGTGATGTACCTGGGTCGTGTCGTCGAGCAGGGCACCGCTGCCGAGGTCCTCGATGATCCGCGTCACCCCTACACCAAGGCTCTGCTCTCGGCGGTGCCGAGCATGGACAAGGCCGGACGTCGCGAGATCATCCGCCTCGAAGGCGACATGCCGTCGCCGTCCGCGCCGCCTGTAGGCTGCCACTTCCATCCGCGCTGCCCGGAGGCGTTGCCGGCGTGTCGTCAAGCCTATCCGGCCTCGGTGCCGATCACCGAGACGCATCGCGCACATTGTATTCGAGTTGACGATCAGCGTTGACCGGCGGTCTCGACAGGAACCAAGCTTCTCACGGGACAGCCAACCGTCGTCAGGCCTGGATCTCAGCAGACATCGTTATGCAGCTGTGGCAGGATGTGGGCTACCGATAGGCTGCCTGATCGGCCATCCCGGCCAGCTCGGAATCCACAAGAGTTGAAGATTATGATGGGGCATCTAACAAACTGGTTGCTCGGGTTGGGGACATTCGTGGCGCTCGCCATCTTCTTGTATTCGGTATTCGATCTGATGCGCCGACTGCTGGCCCGGTTGGCGCTGCGTCTCTGCCAGATGCGGGAGGCGCCCGAAGGCGGCTTCATCTGTGACCTCAAGCACAGGCTTGCTGGCTATGCAGAGAAATCGCTGCTGCCAAGAGTGGCCGTCATGGTCGGCGCATTCGCAGTACTGGCCTTTATCGTGATCGAGCATTCGCCGAAGCTCTAAACGAATCCGTTCCGGATCGCACACCTCCAGGCTTTGGCTAGGATGCTGACGGGCCTGTAGCCATGTTGCGTGCCTGATTCGCTTTTCAGGGCCCCTGAGACCGAGACCTCGACAAGGTATTTCCCTTCATGTCTATTGCGATGTCGCAATTCCTGAAGTCACATGGACTTCTACGCAACCCCTTCATCGAGGAGGAGGCGCAGAACGATAAGGTCTTCGAGGACTTGGTCAACGAGGCAGGCTATACCTTCAACCACCAAGCCTGGGACAAATTCTTTGGTGACCCGCCCGGCCGCGGCACCTCAATGATCTTCGGTGTCAAGGGCAGCGGCAAATCCGCGCTGCGCTTGGCGCTCGAGAAGAATATCGAGCACTTCAATCGCGGCCACCGTGAGCGCATCCTGCTGCTCAGCTACGATGATTTCAATGGATTCCTTGAGGCCTTCAAGCGCAAGCGCGAGCAGGATCGCAACCACGAAGGGCCTGTGACGCTCGATGACTTTCGTCTCGCCCAGCACCTCGACGCGATCCTGGTCTGCGGCATGGAGGCCCTTATGGCGGAGCTGAAGGCGGCTGATCTGCCGTTGGAGCGTCTCGAGCGCTATCAGCGCCACGACCTGATGATGCTGATGGCCTTCTATGTCAGCGGGCCGCCCGATCGTTACAACCGAATCATGTCTGGGCTGGGTCGCCAGCTATTGCCGCGAGGCGTCTTCGGTGGCATGGGGCGCGGGATCAAAGGCGTGCTGACCGGGTTGCTGACGCTCGGTATCGCGCCAATCAGCTCGCAGATGTTCTACCGCGGCGTCGCCCGTTCCGCCGAGCGCGAGATCCTGGTTCGCGACCGCAATGCACGCGATGTCGAGCGGGCCTTGAAGACCGTTACCCGCGGCTATCTCAAGGATCAGGACGTCAAGCGCAAAGGCTGGCGGGACGATGACGATGTCCGGCGCCTGTTCATGACCAAGTTCATCGATTGCGTGCGCAGCCTCGGCTATCAGCAGATCGTCGTCGTGATGGACAAGGTCGATGAGCCATCGTTGATCAATGGCGATCGCGACAAGATGGAGTCCTTCGTCTGGCCGCTCTGGAACAATCGTATCCTGCAGTTGCATCCCAACCTGAGCTTCAAGATGCTGCTGCCACGTCAGCTCTATGAGTCGGTGCGCAAGGCCAGTTCCGAGAAGGCCAACGTCGCGCGTTTCGACAAGCAGAAGATCATCTATCCGTTCCGTTGGGGTGACAAACAGCTGTTCGACATGATGTCCGATCGGCTGCGCATCTGCCGCGCTGACCCGAGCGAGCCCTATCCGCTCGATCAGCTCTTTGACGACAGCATCCAGCGTCGCGAGGTGCTCGGCGCGCTCGACAAGCTGCGCCAGCCCCGGTTCGTGCTCAACTACCTCTATCGGCTGATCTCCGAGACCTGCGCCCACGCCGATGCGCATGACGACCAGCCGATCCGGATCTCGCATGACATCTTCTATCAGGTGACAGCGACGATCGGCGAGGACATCCGGCAGTACTACCAGACGCTTGGCGAGAGTCCGGAGTAAAGCTCGGGGTCTGATTCTGCGCGGTCGGCGAGTCGAGAGTCCCCGACCTTTGCGTGTACCTCCTTGGGAGCGGGTCGACACTTGCTCCCGTCTCCACACTTCGAGATACCGCTCCCGCCTGTGGGGGCGACAGGGTTAACGTCCTGGAAGCCAACATGAAGCACGCGCTAAGGGCGAGCGTGTGGATGTCCCCCGGAGTCCTCAGGCTTATGTATGCAGGAAGAGAGGCGTCAGAGAACTCGGGAAGCCCCGAAGGCTCCTGTACGAGGTGAGATGATGAAGCTGACCGGGCTGGGACACGAACGGGTGAAGAGCCCTGACACAGCGTGCGCTCGGGTGGAGTCGTCGAACAGGGAGCGCCAGGTAGGCGGGAGACCGCCGGACCTGTGGTTTGAGCGTGTGGTCAGGTCCCAGTGTCGCGGCAAGGCGCTGCTGTGCCGCTATGCTGATGAGTTCGTCTGTGCGTTTGCAAGCCGGGAGGATGCCGAACGCTTCTTCGCGTTGCTGCCGAAACGGCTGGCGAAGTTCGGCCTACAGGTCGCACCCGAGAAGACGCAGGTCGTGCGCTTCAGCCGTTCGCGGCCCGAGTCCGAGCACGCGCATCGCCTTTCTTGGCTTTGAGCTGTACTGGCAGCGTACCTTCAAGGGGCGGGTACAGCTCACGCGTCGCACCGCACGCACACGACTGCACGCGGCGCAGCGTCGTCTGACGGATTGGAGCAAGAGCCACCGGCACCTGCCGGGCAAGGAGTTCATCCAGGGACTCAACCGACGGCTGATCGGACACTACAACTCCTACGGGCTGCGCGGCAACGTCTCAGACCTGTGGCGGTTCCACACCGCAGCCGTCGTCGTCGCGTTCAAATGGCTGAATCGGCGCGGAGGTAGGCGCAAGAGCTTCACCTGGGACGCGTTCAAACGCGCCCTGAAGCGGCTCGGCATCGCCCGCCCGCGCCTCATCACGCCAAGGAGCGCGCAACGCGCCATGGTGTTTGCATGAGATCTTTCGCCCGCGCGAAAGCGAGTACTGCCGAGGAACCGGATGCGGGAAAACCGCACGTCCGGGTCTGTGGCGGGGGCTCCGGGTAACCGGAGTCCCTACGCCGGGGCGCCAGCAATCAACGTTGAGGAATTCTTTTTCCACCCTGTCAGGCTTAGCAAAACATGAATTATAACCAGCAGGTGATTAGCTATGAAATTTTCAGTAACAATTGATCGGGATGAAGATGGCGTCTGGATTGCGGAATGTCCTTCGATTCCGGGTTGCGTTAGCCAAGGTGTAACCAAGGAAGAAGCGTTAGAAAGCGTCAAGGAGGCCATTCAACTATGCTTAGAGGTACGCGCGGAAAAAGGAATTCCATTGACCATTGAAACAAGGCAAGTCGAAGTAGCTGCCTGATGCCTCCTTTGCCAAAATTGAGTGGAAGAGAAGTCGTTCGAATATTTGAAAGGTTTGGGTGGAACGTCGCTCGTCAAAAAGGAAGTCACATCATTTTGGTAAAAGATGACAATATTGCCACATTATCGGTACCAGATCATAAAGAAGTAGCAAAAGGAACACTTCGCAGCTTACTAAGGGCGTCTGGCCTCACAGTTTCTGAATTCAATGAGAAAATTTAGCGCTAACAAAGCAAATGCAGCCGACCCCCTAAAGCGACGCTCGTTCCTCGCTCTGCTTTTTGGGGTCGGCTGATTTGCGACGATTAGGTCGCACGAGAAACAGAAAGCCACCGATAAACCTTCCTGCGCCTTTCACCTCAAACGCCAAAAGGGAGAGAAAACGAATGAAGATTTATGCGTCCTTATTGATTGGTTTCTTGGTGCTGTCGTCTACGGCTTTCGCCCAGTTCACAGGACCGTCCGCGACCGGTCGGATTAGCACGGTCACGGAGGCGCGAAGCGCACCTGTCGACACGTACGTCACCCTAACGGGGAACATCGTGGCGCACCTTAGAGAGGACTACTATACTTTTCGCGACCAGACAGGCGAGGTTCGGGTTGAGATTGAACCAGAAGTCTGGCGCGATCAAAAGATCGGACCGGACACGAAAGTCCGGCTGGTTGCTGAAGTGGATCGAAATGCAGCCGGGACTATCTATCTTTGGGTTGATTCACTCCAGATTGTGGATTAACTCCGAACAACTGGCCAACAGTGCCGAACAAAGCGCAATAGCCGTATTGGAATGTTCAGCGCCAGCCTCGCGAACGCCCTGAGTCTGAAGTTTTGGGTGACAAGACCTAACTGCGGCTACAGCGGACGCGCCAAAGGCGCGCGTCGGTGATCCTTCACGTAGGCGGCATTTATCGCATCGGAGAAGAGAGACCTCAATAAGTGAGTTGACGCCCCCTTAACTATCGCATTGAGAATTGATCAACATGAAAGAGCTCTTCGAGAATCTTACGAGCATCCTGAGCTTTGGATTTCTCGGCTTGTCGTTTCTGATGTTGTATCTTGGCTTTCGTGGAATGCAGACCATAAACGAAAGCTCCGACCCGAATCCGGCGCAAGTCTCCTTGACGCGATTCTATCTCATTATCTCTTTGGTGTTCATGATCGTGGCTGGACCACTTCAATTCCTGTTGTTATACGCCGAGTCGGCATTCAAGCCTGCCGTTGTGCTTTATCTCGGCGCTCCTAGCAAGAGTTGGGAAGAGACGTTCGGGGACATCTATGTGCAACACCGCAATAACCCCGGAGAGCCCATCATCGGTAAGTCGATCGAACGAAGATTTCAGGATAAGGATACTGTCATAATGGACGTTTCGGAGATCAAGGACTTCATCGATTCGCTGCGTGATCAGGTGCAAGCGGCGGCGCTCCGCGTCGATAGCCTGCGTGCTCAGCTGCAGGCGGTGCATTCCACCGAAGATGAGGTCGACGGAGCAGGCAGAGCTGCCCTGGGCGGAGGTTGAAGATGAAGATCATCATAAGGCTTGCCTTTCTAGTTGCGTCTCTCGCTGGCGGTGCCCATGCGGCGGACGTCGTCGATCAATTCGGTCAGCGGATCCCGGAACAGTTGGACACGCTCGTGACGCAGGCGAGGAAACAGCGGCTCCCGTACCTGGAGAATTTCTACAACATCGATCAGTCAATTGCGACCTTAGAGCAGGTGGTTAACGAAAAAGGCGACTACTTTCGAGCCTGGTTCAATCTGGGCCTCGCTTACTGGCAGGCATCGGGTGACAGTAGAAGTCGGTATAGCCAAGCGAAGGAGGCCTTCGACAAGGCTATCGCGATACGTGACGCCGAAAAGATATCCGATATCTCGGTCTTCAACTCGGCCGGTTGGGTGAGCATGCGTGCTGGAGATCATCGTTCGGCCGAGCACTATTTCTTGCGCGGTCTGGAGGACATCGAACAAGGCAGTGACTACACGAAGGAGGCCCTTTACTCCAACCTGGGACGCGTCTACTTTTACACGCAACGATTCGACAAGGCGATCGAGTTCTCTCGGATTGCTGTCGATCGGTTCGGGAACGACGACTCCGCCGCAGAAACGCTGACGTTGGTACGGAAGACGATGGATCTGGCCGCCATACGCGAGGCATCCCTTCCTCCGTGGGGTGTCGTTTTTGGAGCTGACACGACGCAGAAACTGGCACTTCATGAGACCAATACCTTCTCTAAGAACCATGGCATCGAGGATGTGCGGATCTATCTTCGTGCTGGCAGCTATCGCAGTGTCGCGGAAGCAGACAGCGAGTCTCAAGCACAGGAATTGTTGAAGGCCGCCAAGAAGCACCGCGCTGACGCTTACATGGTAAGGATGTTCGATTGGTGCCCGAAGGCGACTGAGAGGAGTGACATTCTGGTGGAGTGCATACAAGCCCATGAGAACTAGCGCTCACTGGGCGGTACGTCTTAGGGAGAAACCCTGGCGGGTCAGCTGATCCACAGGTTATCGTGCGAGTGAGTTTGGATAAGGTGCGCCAGTGGCTGGGGTGAGTTTGTTCAATGACTACCGACTACGAAACCGACTTCTATGCCTGGTCGGATGAGCAGGCGAGGCTACTGCGTAGTGGGCGATACGGAGAACTCGACATCGAACATCTCGCGGAGGAGGTCGAGGATTTGGGGAAGCGAGAACGGCGCGCATTGCAGAGTCGACTCGGAATCCTGATCGGTCATCTGCTGAAATGGCACTATCAGCCAGACTATCCGCATCGCAAATCATGGCGAGCTACGATCAATACGCAGCGCCGTGCGATCCGCCGGCTCCTCGGAGAAAACCCGAGTCTTTCAGCCCAACTCGATGCATTGGTTGAGGCGGCCTACCCAGATGCTGTGGACTTGGTGGTTGGCGAGACGCCGCTGGATTATGATGCCTTTCCTGATGGCTGTCCCTGGGGAGCGGAGCTAATCCTGGGCGATCACTGGCCCGGCAAAGGCCCAGGCGCCTGAGCGTGGCTTGGCTGACGGGCATCAGCCCCCGGTCACTGGCGGAAAGAACGCGAGCTCGTCGCCGTCGGCGACCGGCGTTTCCGGGCGGGCCATGTCCTGGTTGAGAGCGGCGAGGATGCGCCGGTCTTCGGCAAAGGCGTCCGCCCAGGTGGCGCCGCGTTGGGCGAGATGGGCGCGAACGGCCGCGACCGTCGTGCCTGGGTTTGTGGAGTTCGGGTTTGCGTCGAGCTCGCGGAGATCGAGCTCCTCGGCGTCGCGATCGATCGCCTCGCGCAGGCTCGCGAAATAGCGCAGCTTGATCATCGGGGCGGTCTCCGCGTCATGGTCGCGATCTGCGCGATGTGATTCTCGCGAGCAGCCCGGCGTTGGATCGGGTAGGCAGCCACAGCCCCCAACGTCGCCCGCAATTCCGACGTCAACGGGATGCCCGCCGGACCTGCCATCGGCTCAACCGAGCAGCTCGCTGAACGGGATGAAGTCGATCCGGTCGCCTTCCCGGATCGGCTCTCCCTCCGGGATGATCGCGAGCCCGTTCGCCCAGGTCAGCGAGCTGAGCGCGGCGGACGAGGTGCTGCGGAAGACCTCGACGACCGCCTGGCCGTCGCCATCCATGCTCAGCCGTGCGCGCTGATAGTCGCGGCGTTTGACGGGCTTGCTGAGGCTGAAGCCGGCGCGGGCCGGCAGTGGTTGTGGTAGGCCGGCATCACGCATCCCCTGCAGGCGCTGGATGAAGGGGCGCGCGAAAAGCCCGAAGGTGACGAACAGCGAGACTGGATTCCCGGGGCTGCCGATGAAGGGGGTCGCGCCGATGTGCCCGAACGCGAACGGCTTGCCCGGCCGCATCGCGACTCGCCAGAGGTCGAGGGTGCCGAGCTGCTGAACGGCCGGGCGGATGTGGTCCTCGTCGCCGACCGAGACGCCGCCGCTCGCGAGCACCAGGTCGGCAAGCTCGGCCGCGTTGCGCAGCGCCGTGACCGTTGCCTCGCGATCGTCGGCGACGATACCGAGATCGATGACCTCGCAGCCCAGCCCCTGCAGCAGCGTCCGGAACAGGAAGCGGTTGGAGTTGTAGATCTGGCCCGGACCGAGCGGGTCGCCCGGCATCACGAGCTCGTCGCCGGTCGAGAAGATGGCGACCTTGAGGCGCCGGTGGACGCAGAGCTCGGCGGCCCCGACCCCGGCGGCCATGCCGAGGTGCTGCGGGCCGAGCCGGGTGCCGACCGCGAGAACCTCGCTACCGGCCGTGATCTCCTCGCCGCGGCGGCGGATATTGGCGCCCGGCTTGATCTCGGCGGTGACGCGCACCGCATCACCCTCGGGCTCGCAGACCTCCTGGACGACTACGGTATCGGCGCCCTCCGGCACCGGGGCGCCGGTGAAGATACGCGCGGCGGTACCGGGCGCGAGCGGCGTGCCGGATTGACCGGCCGGGATGCGCTGGCTGACCGGCAGCCGGCCGCCATGGGCGGCGAGATCGGCGGCGCGCAGCGCATAGCCGTCCATCGCGCTGTTGTCCCAGTAGGGGAGGTCGACGCCGCTCACGACGGGCTCGGCGAGGACGCGCCCGAGGCAGTCTGCGGTCGGCAGGACCTCGGTCTCGGCCACCGGCTCGGCATGGCCCAGCAGTCGCTCCACGGCCTGCTCGACGGTCAATGCCTTGCCCTGATCAGCCGGCGCGGCGCCGACAGCTTGCTCGGAGTCGCAGGTGTTGGACGGATCGGCCATCGCCGGCTACTGCTCCGTGAAGCGCGCGATCAGCTGCGCGAAGTTGCAGGGGCGGGTGCGGCTGTCGAGCTGCGGGCCCAGGATCTGATCCCAGGCCGTGCGGCAGGCGCCGGTCGAGCCGGGCAGGCAGAAGAGCAGGGTGCCGTTGGCGATGCCGGCGACCGCGCGCGACTGCACCGTCGACGCGCCGATCTCCTGGAACGAGACCTGCCGGAACAGCTCGCCGAAGCCCTCGATGGTCTTGTCGAACAGCGGCTCGATGGCCTCTGGGGTGCTGTCGCGGCCGGTGATCCCGGTGCCGCCGGTGCTGAGCACGACGCGGACATCCGGATCGGCGATCCAGCGCGAGAACAGTGCGCGCAGCTGGTAGACGTCATCCTTGCAGATGACCTGCTCGACCAGCGTATGGCCGGCGGATTCGAGCTTGTCGCGCAGCAGGCTGCCTGAAGTGTCGTTGACCTCGGTGCGGCTGTCCGAGACCGTGGTCACCGCGATCGGCAGCGGCATGAACGGGGCGTCGTCAGGGGTTCGGCTCATCAGGTTCAATTCCGATTCAATCGTCGGTTACCAATGATATGGTCAGTCTTGGACCTCGCCGCAACCCTCGAAAGGAGGGTGAGAGCAGTCTTTAGCGATCTGGTGAGGGTTCGGCGATCCAGTTTCGGCAGGCTGATTCTGGGTGCAGGGAATTGCCGATCCGTATCGACCCCGTCCAGTCGAGGTTGCGGAAGGGCGTTCCTGAAGATCGGGTGTCGCAGCAGCGTTGTGTGGATTTACACCCAGCGCGGGATCAGGATCAAGCCCCAGATCACGGCGGCGAAGGTGATGCTCATGAAGACTGCGGCGGAGGCGATATCCTTGGCGCGAGCCGACAACTCATTGCGCTCGAGGCCGACGCGATCGACATTGGCCTCGATCGCCGAGTTGAGCAGCTCAACGACCGGGACCAGCAGCAGGCTGCCGACCAGCAGCGCCCGCTCGACCGGGGAGGTGCCCAACCAGAGGCCGAGGGGGATCAGCGGGATGAGCGCGAGAACCTCCTGGCGAAACGCCTCCTCGAGCTCATAGCAGGCCTTGAAGCCCTTCATCGAGTAGCCGAACGCATAGATGATGCGGCGCCATCCCTTGACGTTGTAGTTGGCCATGACGGTCCTTGTTCCTCTGTGCTGATTCGGTTGTGCGCGAATCCGGGCGGCCGGATGATCGGGGCGAGCTAATCCGGGCGGAGGGGCTCGACAGACTCGCTCAGGCCCCCTGGCTTGCCAGTTGGCTTGCTGGTTTCCAGGCAACGTCGAGCTGGCGCGCTGCCCGGACGTCATCGAGCCGCCGCAACGGCAGCGTGTAGGGCGCCCCTTTGACCTTCTCCGGGGTCTCCTCGGCCTCTTTGCGAATCTGCGTCATCGCCTCGACGAAGCCGTCGAGCGCCTCCTTGGGCTCGGTCTCGGTCGGCTCGATCAGCAGGCACTCGGGTACGAGCAGCGGGAAATAGGTGGTCGGCGCGTGGTAGCCGAAGTCGAGCAGACGCTTGGCGAAGTCCATTGCGTTGACCCCGTAGGTCTTCGCCTCCTGCTTCAGCGTGATGATGAACTCATGGCTGGCACGCCGCTCCGGATAGGCGGCCTGGAAGCCGGCCTCCTGCAGCCGCTTGAGCAGGTAGTTCGCGTTCAGGGTCGCGAACTCCGAGACCCGGCGCATCCCTTCGGCGCCGAGCATGCGTGCGTAGATGTAGGCGCGCAGCAGGATGCCCATGTTGCCACCGAAGGCGGTCATCCGGCCGATGGTCTCGGGGCGGTCGTCCTCATCCAGCCAGCGGTAGCTGTCGCCGTCCTGCTCGACCAACGGGATCGGCAGGTAGGGCTCGAGACGCTTCGAGACGCCGACCGGTCCGGCCCCGGGCCCGCCGCCGCCGTGGGGCGTCGAGAAGGTCTTGTGCAGATTCATGTGGATGACGTCGAAGCCCATGTCGCCCGGACGGACCTTGCCGAGGATCGCGTTCAGGTTGGCGCCGTCGTAGTAGAGCAGGCCGCCGGCCTCGTGCACGGTCTCAGCGATCGCCTGGATGTTGCGGTCGAAGACGCCGACCGTGCTCGGGTTGGTGAGCATGATGCCGGCGGTCTGCGGGCCGACCGCGTCGCGTAGCGCCGCGATGTCGACGTCGCCATTGCTGCCGGTCGGGGCCTCACGGACCTTGAACCCGGCCATGATCGCCGACGCCGGGTTGGTGCCGTGGGCGGCATCCGGGACCAGGATCTCGCGGCGCTCGTGGTCGCCGCGCGCATCGTGGTAGGCCCGGATCATCATCACGCCGGCCAGCTCGCCCTGGGCGCCGGCGGCCGGCGCCAGCGAGACCGCGTGCATCCCGGTGACGATCTTCAGCATGTCCTGAAGCTCGTACAGGCAGGCCATGATGCCTTGGCTGTGGCTCTCCGGTGCTGCCGGATGGCGCGCCAGGAAGCCCGGCAGCGAGGCCAGGCTGTTACAGGCGCGCGGGTTGTACTTCATCGTGCACGAGCCGAGCGGATAGAAGTTGGTGTCGATCGAGAAGTTCTGCTGCGACAGGCGGGTGTAGTGACGCACCGCCTGTAGCTCCGAGACCTCGGGCAGTGCGGCGCGCTGCTTGCGGCGCAGTGCTGCTGGGAGGTCGCTGCTGTCGGCGGTCGTGAGCGGCGCCTGCGCGGTCGCGCGGCGGCCGGGACGAGATTGTTCGTGGATCAGCATGGCGGGGTCCTGTGCGGCGGGGAGGGTGGCTGAGAGAGGGCTGTCTCAGGCGGCGTCTGCGATCGCCAGTGCGCGCGCCATCGCCTCGCGGTAGGCAGCGATATCGGCATCGGTGCGCAGCTCGGTCGCGCAGACCAGCAGTGCCGGATCGAGCTCGGGATACTCGCGGCCGAGGTCGAAGCCGCCGAGGATGTCGTTGGCGGCCAGATCGCTGAGGATATTCGCGGCGGGCGCTGGCAGTCGCAGCGCCCG
>JAAAOQ010000123.1 GCA_009908845.1 Gammaproteobacteria bacterium | reverse complement strand
GCGCAACAGCGTCGTGTTCGGAATCTCGATGCGACGACTGCGGGTCATCTTCATCACCCCCGAGTTAGTGCTGCAAATGCCCTTTAACTATAGAAAAAACTGCCGCTAACTATAAACTTACGCTCTTGTTGGGTTGCTCGAACGTATCCTTCTCTATCGTGCACCGAAGGATAGGGGGCGTTTACTGACAAATGTACGAGGTCACTGCAGTTCTATGCGCTATGCTAGTCGTTGTTCAAGCGGTTTCACGCTGATCGAGCTACTTGTAGTGCTTTCGATCGTCGGTGTCCTCGCTGCCATTGCACTGCCCAGCTATCAAAACTATATCGAAAAGAGTCGGCGCTCTGATGCGATGAGTTCGCTTCTCAAGCTGCAACTCGAGCAAGAGCGATACCGGGCGAATCATACAAGTTATGGTGAGCTTTCCGATGTTTGGTCAGGGTCAGATTCACTAGATGGTTATTATCAGCTTGCGGTCTCCGGCGTCAGCGCTTCTGGCTATACTGCGTCGGCAACACCGAAATCGAATGGGAAGCAGGCTGGGGACAGTTGTACTTTCTCGCTAGATCAAGACGGTCCAGATGTGAGTTCGGATACGAAAAAACGTTGCTGGAATAAGTAATGATTTCCGAATTTTAATGATGACTTCAGGACTCTACGAAACCGACCTCCTCCGCTGGTCGGAAGAACAGGCAAACCTGCTGCGGGCCGGGCGGTTGGACGAATTGGATATCGGCAATCTTCTCGAGGAGCTTGAGGAAATGGGGCGGGAGCAGAAGGTCGCTTTGCAGTCGTTGCTGCGCCAGATTCTCATTCATCTACTCAAGCTCCAGTGCTCGCCGGCGACGGCTCTGCGCGGTAAGTGGGTCGATGAGCTGATCGAGTTCCGAGCCGAAGCGCAGACGCGGCTCGAGGAAACACCCAGCCTCAAGCATTATGCGGATGACCTGTTCGAGAAGGCTTGGCGTCAGGCACGGCGCGGAGCGGCAAAATCATTCGAGGCCTATGGCGAAACGGTGGAGATTCCGGGGTCTTGCCCGTTTTCGCTGCAGCAGTGCCTCGATGATGACTACATTCCGGCCAAGCCCTGATGAGCGCGCAAACAAAGAAGCCGCACCCGAAGTGCGGCTTCCGTCGATTGCCTTACGAGCGGCCGGCTAAAGCCGCTCGCTAGGGGGCTCGGTCAGTTGACGTCGAGCATCTTCTCGGACTCGGCAATCATCACCGGATCGGTCAGATCGGTCGGCAGGTGGTCGAACTTCTTCACCAGACCCGGCCAGAGCAGGTTATAGAACAGCTCGCCGCGGACCAGTGCCACGCCCTCGGCGGGGATCTCGTAGGTCAGCTCGCGCTCTTCGTGCGGACGCAGCCGGGTGTCGTCGCCGGGCTGAGTCGCGGTCGGCGGCGGGGCGGGCATGCCCTCGTCATCGGCGAGTGCATAGGAGAGATAGGCTTGCGGGTCCTCTTTGGCAGGATGGCCCTCGGCGTTCTGCCAGACGACGTTGCCCTGGTCGTCATAGGCGGTGAGCTTGATGAACAGGTTGCGGAACGGCGCGCCGGTTGGCATCGAGTGCGGCAGCTGATTCTTCAGATAGACCGTGGTCTTGAGGGTGTCGCCCTCCTGCTCGGTCGTGACATCGAAGACCACCGCGCGCTTGAGCATCGGCGGGGAATGGCCGCCGCCCATGCTGTGATCGGCGATGCCGTTGGCGATCGGCATGTGGCAGGAGAGGCAGTTCACCTGCGAGGCGCTCTCCATATACTCGTTGCCGGTCTGGCACAGCGGGACGCCATGTGGGTTGTTGCGCTGGTCATGGCAGCCCATGCAGGCATCGGAGGTCTTCATCAGGCGCGGATTGGCCTCCATCGGCAGCGCCGGGATGGTCTCGCCTTCGTAGTCCACCGGCTCGCCGAGATGCGGGTTTGGTTTTTGGGACGCATCGCCGCCGAGGCCGACGCCGCCGAACAGGTCGTCACCGGCCGAGGCCAGCTTGGAGAGGGCATCGTTGATCCCGGCCGGCGCCTGGATGCTGTCGCTGACCTCGTAGGCCTTGAGACCGAGCCGGAGCTTGCCGTCCTCGCCCTGCACGCCCTTGAATGCTTTGAGCGTGTGACAGGCGACGCAGTTGACGCCCTCGCTGTAGGCCGCCATCGCATCGAGCTTGGTGGTCTTGTCGATCGCCGCGTTCGGCGCATGGCATTGCAGGCAGATCGGGTATTTGCCGGATGCCTTGTGCAACACGCCCTCCTCGGTCGGGGAGCCGACAACCATCTTGTAGAAGGTGCCGTGGATCGGGTCCTTCAGCGCGGTGCTCTGCGCGTGCATCGAGCCCTTCCATTGCTTGTAGATGTCTTGGTGGCAGTTGGCGCAGACCTCGGACGAGACGTGATGGATCGAGTCGGTGTCGCCGGCAAGGACCGCTGTGGGCAGCGTCGTCAGGGCGAGCAGGCCGGCGATGGCGCCGATTACAGCGTGGATGCACTTAGGGGGTGACATCTTTCAGCATCCTCCTTTCGGTACTGATTGGTACTGAGTTAGTGGTTTTCCTGTGAGGGCGGCTTATCGAAGCCACCGCCATTCTTCCTTGCATGACCGAGCGCGAACATGCCCGAGGTCAATACTCCAGATTGCTGCATTCTAGCGATACTGGTGTAATCCTGAACAGCCAATGGGCTTCAGTGCCTTTGGTTAGATAATTAGCAAATAAGTATTCGCTTATTTCCTGGCATTCAGGTTGACGACGCCCGGAGGTTGTCGTGATCCATGGCGTATTGGGCGCCTAAGAACGAATGCGCACGCGAGAAGCGAGACTGTGGTCGGTCTTGTCCGGACGTTGGTTGCCGGGCGCGGCCGCGTCCTGACGATGAGGAGTCGCTGTGCGGTATCCGCTCATTCCAGGCTCAGAGCGGACACTAATGAAGTAGGCAGTCGCGCTTGCATCTGTGGCAAGCCGTAATGAGACCACCGAGGCTTTTTACCGATGATGTCTTTCCTGCTCCGGCCGAACCGTCCGTCGGCCAAGGCCCTTCTGCTCGTCTGTGGCGTATTGGGAAGCAGCGCCGCCTTTGCCGCCAAGGTAGCGCTCGACCCCTCGAATTGGGGGCACCCTGAGGGCGAGAACTGCGTGAGCTGTCATGAGAAATCCTCGCCGGGACTGGCGCAGCAATGGCATGACAGCGCCCACAAAGAGGCCGGGGTGAACTGCCTGGATTGTCACCAGGCCGAGGCCGCGGAGCCGGATGCGATCGAGCATGAGGGGCAGGTCATCGCGACCATCGTCTCGCCGAAGGACTGCGGCCGCTGTCATGAGAAGGAGTACGAGGAGCAGGCCGGATCGGTCCACGCCGAGGCCTACGCGATCATCAAGGAGCGCATCCCGGCGCTGGCGCACAATGTCACCGGCGCGGCGATGCAAGCGGCCGGCTGCGACCAATGCCACGGCTCGGTGGTGAAGGTGCGCGGCGATGGCACCCTGGACCCGAAGACCTGGCCCAATTCCGGCATCGGCCGCATCAACCCGGACGGTTCCAAGGGCTCCTGCTCGTCCTGTCACGGCCGCCATGCCTTTTCCAAGGCGCAGGCGCGCGAGCCGAGCGCCTGTGTGCGTTGCCATTCCGGGCCGGATTCGCCGGATAAGGAGGTGTTCGAGGCCTCCAAGCACGGGATGCTGTACGCGGCGCAGCGCGACCAGATGAATCTGCACGCCGATGCCTGGGTCGCGGGCAAGGACTACACCGCCGCGCCCACCTGCACCACCTGCCACATGGGTGCGGCCGGCAAGATCCCGGCGACCCATGATGTCGGGCTGCGCAACGCCTGGAACCTGAACCAGCCGATCTCCTACCAGCAGTATCTGGTTCTGCTCGAGGACGGCAGCAAGCTCGAGCTGCCGGCCACCGAAAAGCCGCCGAAGCGCGGCAGCGAGCTCGAGAAGGCCGATGGCCGTGTGGCCAAAGTAAAGGCGGTGATCTCGCCCGATCGGCGGCGCGCCGTCATGAGCATGGTCTGCCTGGAATGTCATGCCAAGGGCTTCACCGAGGGCTTCATGACGCAGTTCGACAATGTGGTCGAGCTCTACAACAGCAAATTCGGCGAGCCGGCCGAGGCGATCATGGCCGGGCTCTATGAGCGTGACCTCCTGACCCCGCTGCCGTTCGACGAACCGCTCGAGTTCATCTACTGGGAGCTCTGGCACGACGAGGGCGCGCGCGCCCGCCATGGCGCCTCGATGGCGAGTGCGAATCATGCCTGGTGGGAGGGCATGTATCTGGTCGGGCGCAACTTCTACAGCCGGTTCCTGCCGGAGGCGCGGGCCGTGGCCGGGGATCAGGCCGCGGCGATCATCGATCCGGTGCTCGCCGAGAGCGGCAAGCACGAATGGCTAGGCGAACCGACGCAGGCGAACCCGATCCTCGGCTGGATGCCGCCGCCTGCACCGGCGGCCGACCCAATGCCGGCGCCAGCGGTCGAGGGTGGCCCATCGGCGGCGTCGACGACCGATGCGGGCACCGCCGTGGCGGCGGCTCAGGCGCGCGCGGCTGGAGCTGAGATGCCGGATGCCGATGAGCCGGCTGCAGCAGCAGATGCGAGCGAGCCCGATGCTGCTCAGGCAGCCGATCAGGCGGTTGGGAACAGCGCGGATGTGGAGGCGGACTGATGATCAAACTCGAGGCCCCGCAGTTCATCACCCGCCATGTGCTGTTTGCACTGGTGGCCGGCGGCATCGGCGGGGTGGTGTTCATGTTCTTCCTGATCGAGTTCGATCATTACACGAGCTCGAACGCCTTTTGCACCACCTGCCACTCGATGACCTATGCCGATGACAGCTATCAGAGCACGCCGCACTACAACTCGCCGTCGGGCGTGCGCGCGAGCTGCGGCGATTGCCATGTCTCGGAGGGCATCATCATGGCGACCTACGACCACGCGATCGGTACCAAGGACCTGATCAAGCAGATGTTCGGGCCGGACTACGATGATCCGGTAGTGAATCTGCTGCATCTGCCGGAGGCGGCCTTTGCGGCGCGCGACTGGTTCCGCAAACGCGATTCGGCGACCTGCAAGCGTTGCCACACGTTGGATGCGATCCAGGGCACACGCGCGAACACGGCCGCGATCCACCAGGAGGAGACCGAGGGCAAGAGCTGCATCGACTGCCACTACAATCTGGTGCATCGGCATGTGCCGAGCGAGCAGACCTTCAAGCGCGAGGCCTGGAACGCGATGGTCGAGGAGGAGTTCGGGCTGGAGCCGGGCACGGCGGCGAAGCTGCTCGCAAACGAGTGAGGCGGCTGGCGGTTCAGCCGCTCGTCTCTGCGCGGCAATGGATGCCGCGCAGCCGTCAGGGCCGCCGACCTTGGTTTACGCGGAACCGTCGCCGTTCTGATCATTGCCGCCTTGGCCGCCGCCGCCGTCTTCGAGGATGCCCGTTTCGCCTTCCGACTTGGCGATGATCACAGCACCGGCCGAATCGCCGGTGACGTTCACGGCGGTGCGCAGCATGTCGAGGATGCGATCGACCGCGAGCAGCAAGCCCAGCCCTTCAAGCGGCAGGCCGACCGCCGAGAGGATGATCGCGATCGCGACCAAACTGGCGGCCGGGATGCCGGCGACGCCGATCGAGGTCATCAGCGCGAGCAGCACCACGGTGAACTGGGTCGCCAGGCCGAGCTCGATGCCGTAGGCCTGGGCGATGAACATCACCGCGACGCACTCGTAGAGCGCGGTGCCATCCATGTTGATGGTGGCCCCGAGCGGCAGCACGAAGCTGGTGGTCTTGTTGGAGACGCCGGCGTTCTTCTCGACGCACTCCATCGTCAGCGGCAGGGTGGCCGACGACGACGCGGTCGAGAACGCGGTCAGCAGAGCCGGGCTGACGGCGCGATAGTGCCGCAGCGGGCTGACCCCGCCGAGGAAGCGCAGCAGCAGCGGGATGGTGACGGCGAAATGGAGGCCGAGCGCGAGCACCACGGTGAAGAAGAACTGCAGCAGCGGCACGAAGGCCTCGAGGCCGGTGCTGGCGACCGTCTTCGCGACCAGGGCGAAGACGCCGATGGGCGCGAAGCGCATGACCAGATCGGTGACCTTCATCATGATCTGGAACATGCCCTGGAAGAAGTTGTACTGGACCTCGGCGTACTGGTTGGCGATCCGGGTCATGAAGAACCCGTAGAGGATGCTGAAGAAGATCAGCCCGAGCATCTCGGTCGCGCCGGCGGCGGCGACGATGTTGGTCGGCACCATGCGCAGGAAGATGGCGACGATGTCGTCGGCGCCCTTGTCGGCGAATTGGGCTTCCAGCTCGCCGGCGTCGGCGCTCAGGCCGAAGACCTCCTCCGGGCTGCCGTCGACGACGCCGGGCTGGATCAGGTTGACCACCAGCAGACCGACGGTGATCGCGAGCAGGCTGGTCAGCGCGTAGTAGCCGATGGTCTTGCCGCCGAGCCGCCCGAGATTGTCGGAGTCGCCGATGCTGGCGACGCCGACGATGATCGAGGAGACGATCAGCGGCACGATCAGCATCTTCAACGCGTTCAGGAAGAGCTGGCCGATGAAATCGAAGATCGCGTAGAAGCTCACCCCAAATAGGTGGCCGTCCTCGCCGACGAGCAAGCCGGCGATCACCGCGAGGGCAAGTGCGATCAGGATCTGCCAGTGCAGCTTGAGCTTGAGAAGGGCCATGGTGCAGATTACGAAACGCTTGGGTGGAGGCTCGGAAGCATCGCCAGATCAACACGGCGGCTGACTCTGCGGGCACGCTCGATATTCAGCGGGTTTACGCTGATGATACTATGATCGGCTTGAGTATTGATTCATCTCAAGACCGGTCCAAGTCGGGCTTGCCATCCGAGTCGGGCTTACCAGAGGGAAGCCGATGCTGGACTGCACCGAATTCCCTGGTCGAGATAGACAGCTGCGGGTCTTGCGATGCGCACCGGTTAGCGAGGTGAGCTCGCCCCTGAGCGCGGCGGAGCCCGCGGCGTCGAGAGATAACACTACAATGCGATTTCGTGTCTTCTATCTGATCAACCGTTCCGGTGAGCGGGTCTCGTCGAAGAGCGCGGTGGAGATGACCACCAAGGCCATCTGCGAGCAGATGCTCGATCGGCTGCAATCCGAGGACGATTATCTCGGCATCCTGGATGCCGAGGACAATGCCT
Organism: Gammaproteobacteria bacterium; assembly: GCA_009908845.1. Taxonomy (GTDB): domain Bacteria; phylum Pseudomonadota; class Gammaproteobacteria; order Chromatiales; family Chromatiaceae; genus Lamprobacter. The sequence continues at coordinate 6,664 of JAAAOQ010000123.1, read as the reverse complement.
TGCAGGTCTTGCCGGAGCCGGACAAGCAGCGCTTTTACGTCGAGGTACCGCTCGATGCCGCCAAGGCCTCCTTTGGACGCTACGTCGATCGCGCGGAGCTCGAGGCCCTGATCCACGCCCTCCCGGCTCAGATCAATGAGCGCAGCATACCGGGACTGACCTATCGTCCCTGGTAGCCCTCTGCCTACCTGTAAAGATCGCGGAAATCCGCGAGCGACTTGGAGCCCCAATATCGATGTCCAGCGACCGTCTCGCGCTCGAGCTCCTTCGTCCCCTCGTTCGAGGAGGCGGCCAGCTAGCGGCTCGGGCGCGCCGCCGGACCCGATGTTGCCAAGGCCCGTTGCTGCTTGCGGCGCTGCTGGCGCTCTCGCTCAGCGCCTGTCAGCCAGCGGATGCGCCGCAGTCGGCCCCGCAGCCGCCGAGCGTGGGCGTGATCGCGGTTGCCGAGATGCCGATCAATCCGTTCTATGAGTTCGTCGGCAAGACACGCGCGGCGGAGACAGTTGCCTTGCGGGCACGCGTCACGGGCTTCCTGCAGGAGCGGCGTTTCCAGGAGGGTGGCCTGGTCGAGGCCGGCCAGGTGCTGTTCAAGATCGAGCCCGATCAATACGCAGCGTCGCTGGCGCAGACGCAGGCGGCGCTGGCCGCGGCCGAGGCGTCGCTGAACCGGGCGCAGGTCGATCTCGAGCGCTACCGGGAGCTGGTGGCATCGAAGAATGTCAGCCAGCAGAAGGTCGATGAGGCGGAGGCTGAGGTCCGGGTGCAGCAGGCGGCGGTCGAGACGGCCGAGGCCGACGTCGAGAAGGCCGCGCTCAACCTGGACTACACCGAGATCGTTGCGCCGATCAATGGGCGCATCGATCGCGCCGCCTTCGATGTCGGCAATCTGGTCGGCCCCGAGTCCGGGGTGCTCGCGACGATCAACCGAATGGACCCGATCCACGTCACCTTTTCCATCGCCGAGACCGCCTACCTCGAGCTAGCGCAAGATGATCGGGCTGTGCAGTCAGTGGTCAATGGTGCGGCGGCCGAATTCGACCATGTCCCGCTGATCCGGTTGCCGGACGGTTCCCTTTACGGGGATGAGGGTCGGTTCGACTTCATCGACAACAAGGTCGACGAGGCCACCGGCACGGTGCTGGTGCGAGCCGAGTTCCCGAATCCGGACGGCATCCTGCTGCCGGGGCAGTTCGTGACCGTGGTGATCGAGCGCAAGGATGCGATCGACGCCGTCACCCTGCCGCAAGCGGCGGTGCTGACCGATCAGGGCGGGCGCTATGTGCTGGTGGTCGATGAAGACGGTCGGGTGGCAACGCGCCGGATCGAGATCGGCCAGGAATTCGGGCCGAATCTGCAGGTGAAGAGCGGGCTCGAGCCCGGTGAGCGGGTGATCCTGTACGGCATCCAGAAGGTGCGCCCGGGCATCGCGGTGATCCCCGAGCCGGCCGCCGCGCCCAGCGATCCGGGGCAGGCGGCGAGCGGCGACGTCGGCGGCTCCGATGCAGCAGGCTCCAGCAGCTCGGGGTCGTTGGCAGACGGCGACAGGGGTGGCGAGATGCGGGAGGAACGGACGGGTGCGGCGACCGTCGAGGAGACATCAGTGGCGGATGGTCATCGCGACTCGGCGGCTGATCCGGGCGCGTCGAGCGCGACGTCCGAACCCGACTGAGCGCGACGGCCTCCCCCGTCCCTTCCGTCCACCGGAGCCAAGCATGCCGCTGTCGAAGTTCTTCATCACCCGCCCGAAGTTCGCGTTCGTGATCTCGATCCTGATCTCGCTGGCCGGCCTGCTCGCGCTGCTCGCGCTGCCGGTGGCGCAGTTTCCGGAGATCACGCCGCCGACGGTGAGCGTGACGACCCAGTACGCAGGCGCCAGCGCGGACGTGGTCGAGCAGACCGTCGCGGCGCCGATCGAGCAGCAGGTCAATGGCGTCGAGGGCATGCTCTATATGTCCTCGAAGTCCGATAACGACGGCCGCTACAAGCTGACCGTGACCTTCGAGCTCGGCACCGACGCCGATATGGCGCAGGTCAAGGTCCAGAACCGGGTCGCGACGGCGATGCCCTCGCTGCCGCAGGAGGTCCAGCGGCAAGGCGTCAAGACCGAGAAGCAGTCGACCAATATGCTGCTGATCGTCAACCTGTTCTCGCCGAACGAGACGCTCGATGCGCTCTACCTGAACAATTACGCGACCATCAACGTGAAGGACCCGCTCGGGCGGGTCGATGGCGTCGGCAAGGTCGAGATCATGGGCGTCATGGCCTACGGGATGCGGTTCTGGCTGAAGCCAGACCGGATGACGGCGCTCGGCGTCAGCGTCGGCGACATCCAGAACGCGGTCGCCGAGCAGAACGTGCAGGTGCCGGCCGGCCAGATTGGCGCGCCACCAGTGTCGACGGATCAGCAGTTCCAGTACACGGTCACCACCAAGGGGCGGCTCTCTGAGGTCGACGAGTTCGCCAATATCATCATCCGGATGCAGCCCGATGGTTCGGCGATACGGGTCCGCGACGTCGCCAGGGTGGAGCTCGGCGCGCAGGGGTACTCGGCCAACGGGCGCCTGAACGGGCAGCCATCGGTGGTGATCGCGGTCTACCAGACGCCGGACGCGAATGCGCTCGCGACCGCTGACGGCATCAAGACGACGCTCTCCGAACTGTCTGAGCGCTTCCCGGATGATCTCGACTACGCCATCCTCTACGACACCACCAATTTCATCGCGGCCTCGATCGCTGAGGTTCAAGAGACCCTGTACATCGCTGTGGTGCTGGTGGTCCTGGTGGTGTTCATCTTCCTCGGCGATTGGCGCTCGACGCTGATCCCCGGCATCGCGATTCCAGTCTCGTTGATCGGCACCTTTGCGCTGCTGGCCGCGTTCGGGTTCACCCTCAACACGATCGTGCTGTTCGCGTTGATCCTCGCGATCGGCATCGTCGTCGACGACGCCATCATCGTGGTCGAGAATGTGCAGCGGCTGATGCACGAGGAGGGGCTTGATCCGAAGGCCGCGACCGCGAAGGCGATGGATCAGGTCGGCGGCGCGGTGATCGCGACCACGCTGGTGCTGCTGGCGGTGTTCGTGCCGGTCGGGTTCATGCCCGGGATTACCGGACAGCTCTATCAGCAGTTCGCGGTGACCATCTCAGTGGCGGTCGCGATCAGCTCGATCAACGCGCTGACGCTGAGCCCGGCGCTCTGCTCGGTGCTGCTGAAGCCCGGGCAACAGCCGTTGAAGTGGCTGAATTGGTTCAACCGCGGCTTCGCGAGGCTGACCGACGGCTACACCGTTGGCGTTAAGACCACGGTGCGCCGTGCGGGGCTGATCTCGGTGCTCTATCTGGGGTTGATCGGGCTGACCGGCTGGCTGTTCGTCAGTCTGCCGAGCGGCTTCCTGCCGGAGGAGGATCAGGGCTACTTCTTCATCGAGGTGCAGCTGCCCGATGCCGCGTCACTGACACGCACCGAGACGGTGCTCGATCGGGTCGAGCAGCAGTTGCTCGCGATCCCGGGCGTGACCGATGTGATCTCGGTCTCGGGCTTCTCGCTACTGAACAGCGCGTTCGGCTCCAACAGCGCCCTGGTGATCCCGGTGCTCGCGCCCTGGGAGGAGCGCAGCGCGCCCGGGCTGCAGCTGCGCGGGATCGTCGCCCAGGCCGAGCAGATCGCCGCCCGCACGGTGGAGGCCAACGTGATCCCGTTCGTGCCGCCGGCGATCCCTGGCCTCGGCAGCTCCGGAGGCCTCTCGTTCGTGCTGCAAGATCAGAGCGGCGGGGATATCCAGGCCTTCGCCTCGGTGATGCGCGGCTTCGTCGTCGCCGCCAACCAGTCGCCGGTGATCGGCAGCGCCTACAGCACCTTCCGCGCCGATGTGCCGATGCTGTTCGTCGATGTGGATCGTGACAAGGTGCAGACGCTGCAGGTGCCGATGAGCGAGCTGTTCGCGACCCTGCAGGCCCAGCTCGGCTCGCTCTACATCAACGACTTCAACAAATTCGGCCGCACCTGGCGCGTCATGGCGCAGGCCGAGGGCGAGTTCCGTAATCAGCCGGCCGATATCGTGCGCCTATTCGTGCGCAGCAAGAACGGAGACATGGTGCCGATCGCGACCCTGGCCGAGGTCGAGAGCCGGACCGGGCCGCAGATCATCTCGCGCTACAATCTGTTCCGCTCGGCCGATATCTCGGGCGGTCCGGCGCCGGGGGCAAGCTCCGGGCAGGCGATCGCGGCGATGGAACAGGTTGCGGATGAAAACCTGCCTGCGGGCTTTGGCTATGAATGGACCAGTATGAGTTATCAGGAGATCGAGGCCGCCGGGCAAGCGCCGTTCATCTTCGGGCTCGCGCTGCTGTTCGTCTATCTGTTCCTGGTCGCGCAGTATGAGAGCTGGTCGATCCCGCTGGCAGTGCTACTGGCGGTGCCAGTCGCGGTGCTCGGCGCGCTCGCCGCGACCGGTCTGGCCGGCCTCGACGTCAATCTCTATACCCAGATCGGGCTGGTGATGCTGATCGGGCTTGCGGCGAAGAATGCGATCCTGATCGTCGAGTTTGCCAAGGAGCAGCGTGAGACGGAGGGACTCAGCATCTACGATGCCGCGGTCAAAGCTGCACGTCTGCGGTTCCGGGCGGTGATGATGACGGCGCTCTCGTTCCTGCTTGGGATTGTTCCGCTAGTGGTTGCAACCGGGGCTGGCGCCGGCTCCCGAGTCGCCCTCGGTACTGCGGTGTTCGGCGGCATGCTGGCGGCGACGGTGATCGGCATCCTGCTGATCCCGGTGACCTATTTCGTCGTGCAGTGGTTGCGCGAGAAGGTCACGGGCGCGCCGGGCGCCCGAGCGCGATCCGCGGCATCCGGAACGGCAGCAGCATCTGCACCCAGCGCGTATCGAAGCGGGTGAGCGACAGACTCTCGTGGACTGCGGTCACCGGCTCGCCGAGCAGGGTGGTGCGCACCTTGGAGCGGGCATAGAAGGGCGTGTCCTCAAGCGTCTCCAGGACCTCGGCGCCATGCCCTGGATCGGCCTGAGTGGCGCGCGGGATGCGCCACCAGAAGCTGGTCTTCAGCGCTACGCGCGGCGGCGGCTCGAACGGCTCGGCGGCGCCTTGGGCGTCGAAGCGCAAGGCCAGCGACCGGCGTTCGCCGTCTAAGAAGGTCATGTCGTAGAGCACCGCGGAGCCATCGCGAAGCTTGGTGCGCGACCAGTCCCACTCGCGGAAGCCCTGCTCGAGCGGCTCGTCGCCGCGGTTGCTGTCCAGGTAACCGTCTCCGGACCAGCGCAGGCCGGGGGCTGTCATCTCGACCTCGACCCGTGCCTCGGGCGCGATCGGCCACCACCGGTGGCGCCCGGCCGGGTCGAGCGCGGTCTGTTGGCTCGTTAGCGCGCGCGGGTGGACGCGCACGGTACCGCGCAGGCGTTTGGGCAAGGGCGCGCCGCGCTCGTCGATGTGCACGGTCAAGGTGGTCCCGTCCCATTCGAGCCGGCTGGGTCCGATCACCAAGGTCTCGGCGCTGCGCTGGAGCTGCCCGCAGCCGCGCTCGGTCATGGCCCAGGCGGTGCGGTCCTGGCCGTAGAGCGCGACATTGAGCGCGCAGAAGTTCTCCGCGTTGCAGTCGCCGCGGCGCCGCGCCCAGGCGTAGTAGGGCGAGAAGACGCTGCCGACCAGCGCGATGATCGTCAGACCGCGCTGACCGTCATCGCTGAGCGCATCGATATACCACCATTCGTAACCCTGGCCGATCAGCGCTTGGTCGAAGCGCGGTCCTTGAGCAGCGAGGCGGCCGCCTGCCGGCCCGAGAGGGCCGCCATCGGCACGCCCGGCCCCGGGTGCGTGCTGCCCCCCGCCAGATAGAGCCCCGGCACCTTGGTCCGCGCCCCCGGTCGCGAGAACGAGGCCATCCAGCCGTGCGAGGCCCGGCCGTAGAGCGCCCCGCCGGTCGCCGGGAAGAGCTGCTCGAACTGGGTCGGGGTCGTCACCCGGGTATGCTCGGCCGCGGCCTGAATGCTCAGGCCGCAGTGTTCCAGTAGGCCGAATGTGCTCTGCGCGCATTGCTCGATCTCTGCTTCGGTAAAGGAATGGGTGTCGCCGATCGCCGGGGCGTTGACCAGCAGTAGGAGGCGCTCAGCGGCCTCAGGCGATGGGCTCTCTTGGGCGTCGCGGTCCTGCGCGCAGACATAGACGGTCGGGGCGCGGGGCAGGCGCTGATGGGTGAAGATGTCGTCGAACTCGGCCGGGTAGTCGTTGGAGAAGAAGACCGAATGCCGGCTCAGCGGGAAGCCGCCGGCCTGGGCGACGAGGTTCCAGGTGATGGCCGAGAGCGAGCGTTCGGCCGGGGGCGTCGGCGGCACGGCCCGGCTGACCCGCTTACCGAACAGGCCGGCGGCGACGGCGTTGGTGTCGCTGTTGGTGATCACCGCATCCGCGGGCAGTTGCTCGCCATCGGCCAGCCTGACGCCGCTGACGCGTCCATGCGCGAGGGTGATCTCGCTGACCACGGCATGATAGCGAACGCGCGCGCCGAGCCGCTCGGCAAGCCCGGCAAAGGCCTGTGCGAGCCGGTGCATGCCGCCCTTGACCAGCCAGACCCCGTCTTGCTCGACATGGGCGACGAGCATGAGCGTCGCCGGTGCGGCGAACGGCGATGAGCCGCAGTAGGTAGCGTAGCGGC
>JAAAOQ010000116.1 GCA_009908845.1 Gammaproteobacteria bacterium | reverse complement strand
CGACGAAGCTAGGCTTTGGGTTCACCAAGCGGCGGTAGTCTTCCGCCGACAGCACCACCACCGTCTGCGCTACCGACCCCACGCTGAGACGACCCCCGCGCATGCGGGCGAGCTGCTGCCATGGTCTGTTCGCTGGACGATCGCAGCCATCGAGTGCTGAGCGGTTGACACCGACGCGCTGCCCGAAACCACCCGCAAACTCGCTGCTATCCGTATCTTGTCCGAATCGCCGGCATGGTCAATCATCGGCGTCAGGAATGGCTGTCGTCTCGAGATCTCCCTACTGTCCTGGTCTCTGATCCTGCCGATTCTCTTGCTGGTACTGCTAGCCAATGCAGCGCCGGTGCTCGCACGGTTCGTGCTGAGGGGGCACCTGCGCCAGCCGCTGGACGGGGGACGCCGGCTGCCCGATCACCGGCGCGTGCTAGGCCCAACGAAGACGCTTGGCGGCCTGCTCGCGGCCTTATTAATGACTGCCGCAGGTGCCGTTGTGCTCGGCTTCGATTGGAGGCTCGGGCTTGTCATCGGCGCCGCAGCAATGATCGGGGATCTGGCATCGAGCTTCGTGAAGAGGCGCCTGGGGCGGCCGCCGCACAGCAGGATGCCGCTCCTCGACGAGCTGCCGGAGGCGGCGCTGCCGACGGCTGCGGTGACGTTGCCATTGGAGCTCGGCTGGTGGGACGGCCTGGTGGTGGTCGCCGCATTCGTGCTGCTGCACACTGTGCTCAACCCCGCCGCAGAGTGCCTCAGATGCCGGCTGCGGCAGCGCTGAGCCTATGGGGATCTGTGCCTATCGGGATCTGGCCCGGCGTCAGGCCGGTTGCAGTCTGTGGATCGTGATCTCGGGCGGGCAGTTCAGGCGGGCGTTGACGACAGAGGTGCCGGCGCCGACCGACGTGTAGCCGATCAGGTCGCGGTAACGCCAGGGGCCGGCTGCGAAGGTCCGGGGGCACTTGGCGTCCCAGAACAGCGGCAGCCCGCCGGGGAGGCAGATCTGCCCGCCGTGGGTATGACCACAGAGCATCGCGTGGAAGCCGGCGTGGGCGGCGTGGCGGTAGGTCTCGGGCGTATGGGACAGCAGCAGCGAGGGCGCATCATCCGGGATCGCTGCCGATGCCTTGTCCAGGTTATGGACCTGAAAGTAGTGGGCATCATCGATGCCGGCTAGGTGCAGGATCTCGCTGCCGCGGCCCAGCTCGATGGATTCGTTGAGCAGAAACCGAATGCCGAGGTGCTCAAGCCCGGGAACGAGCCGGATCGTGTCGTGATTGCCGAGGATCGCATAGACCGGATCGGCCAGCTCCCGACGCAGCACCGCCATGGCCTCGAGGACGGCCCGGTAAGGGCCATGGGTGCGCGCCCGGTAGTCCCCCGTCAGCACGCAGAGGTCATAGTCGAGACCCTGGACCCGCTCGCCGATCGCGCGCGCATTACGCGGGTCCATGTCCAGATGCAGATCGCTGAGCTGGAGGATGCGGTAACCGACAAAGCTGGCTGGCAGTCCGGGAATGGCCAAGGTGTTGTCGACGACGCGGATCAGCTGGGCATTCCGCTGCGCGCGCTCATAGAGGCGCGCCAGGCGCAGGCTGGTACGGATGAAGCCGTGCACCGAGTACCAGTTTTCCGGATAGAAGAAGTGCGCGCCGGCCCGGTTCAGCACGAAGACCTCGTGTTCCTCTTCCAGGCCGAGGCGACGTTGCAGGTGGGCGCGGCCGATGCGATGGCGCAGCGTGGCGAGGTCGGACTTGGTCATGTGCAAGCTGGTGCCAAGATGGGTCGGCCGCGACCGCCCGTGCCAGCGGTGGTACCGGCGAGAAGAGCGCACGCCGCCGAGGCCCTGATCCGGGGTAGCGGCCTGAGCGGCAGGTGGCGCCGGAGGCGCGCAAGGGCGTTCTCAGGCTGAACGCACAGCGGTTCCATGGCACCGCGGGGCCGACTGACGGCACAATCGGTAGTCATCGCGTCAATCTGCCAGCGCCCGCCGCTTGGCGCAACTGGAGTGTGGGATTATCGCCGAGCCACGAGCACGGCGGGCAAGCCAGGCACTTAGTCGCTGGGCCCTGCAGTGACCGGGCGCGACCGCAGCCCGCGCGGGACCACCCAATGCTCGGCGAGCTCGAACAGGCCCTGAAAAGCGAGCGCCAACACAGCGGCCGGCACCGCACCCTGCATGATTAGCCCGACATCGTCGAGCCGGATGCCAGTCAGGATCGGCTGCCCATAGCCGCCGGCCCCGATCAGGGCCGCCAGGGTCGCGGTGCCGACATTGAGCACCGCCGAGGTCTTGATCCCGGCCAGGATCGAGCGTGCGGCCAGCGGCAGCTCCACCAGCCGCAGCCGCGCGTTCGGTGTGAGCCCGATCACATCGGCCGATTCGCGGATCGGACGCGGGATATCCATCAGCCCGGCATGGGTATTGCGCAGGATCGGCAGCAGACTGTAGACGAACAGCGCCGCGACGCTCGGCGGCCAGCCGATGCCGAGCAGCGGGATCAGGAACACGAACAAGGCCAGGGACGGCACCGTCTGCAGGACGCCGGTGACCCCGAGCAGCACCTGCCCAAGCCGCGGCCGGCGCGCGGCAACGATCCCCAGCGGCACTGCAACCAGGATCGCCGCGCTCAACGAGACGGCGACCAGCCCAAGATGTTCAAAGGTCCGCTGCCAAAGCCGCCACCAGAAGCCAGCGGGCTCGGCCTCGACTTCCAGCCCCAACCGCTCTTGCAGCAGCTCGACCGCCGCCTGGTGCTCGCTGACCCCATCCAGCTTGACCCGCCCATTGAGCCCGGCCATCACCGGCTCGCTGATCAGCCCCTCGAACCGCCGCAGCAGCGAGACCGCCCTGGGCGCGCGCTCGGCGAGATCGGCCCGGTACAGCAGCACCGCCTGATAGTCGTCGAAATAGCCGCGATCGTCCTCAAGCAGCCGCAGTCCGTAGCGCTCGATCTCGGCGTCGGTCGTGTAGACCACGGTCACATCGATGCGCCCGCTGGCGATGCCGCGATAGGCGAGATCATGATCCAGCCCCTGCACCCGCGTCTGCGGCAACTGATAACGTGCCTTCAGCCCAGGCCAGCCATCACCGCGGTCGAGGAACTCGCTGCTGAAGCCGAAGCGCAAATCAGCGTGCGCGCGCAGGTCCGAGATCGTCTCGAGCACGAGCCGCTCCCCGGTCTCCGCGGTAACGGCCAACGCATAGGTGTTCTCGAAGCCGAGCGGCGCAGACATCCGAACGTCCTGCTCGGCCAGCGCTGAGCGCAGCGCTTCCATGCCCGATAGCGAGCGCTCGGCCAGGATCTCGCGCAACAATGTCCCGCTGTACTCCGGATAGGCATCGATCTCGCCGGACCGCAACGCACCCCAGAGGATGCGCGTCCCGCCCAAGCCGGAGCGGTGGGTCACCGGAAAGCCGCCATCGGCCAGCAGCAGGGTCAACGCCTCGCCGAGGATCACCGACTCGGTGAACTTCTTCGAGCCGACACTGATCGAGGAGTCCGGCGCCGGCTGGGCCGCGACCGCCAGGCTCAGCATCATCAGTGCAAGCCCCAGCGCGGCACCGCGCGCGTTCGACCAGAGGTGGTTCAGCGCGGCAGTGATCGGCTCCCCGACGGCCTCTGCCCGGCTCGGGCGGAATCGCTGATGCATGGCCGCGAGGCGCTGACTGGGCACAATCATCGATGCAATCGTTCCTCGGCAAAGTGGTCCAGCGGCTCACGGCGAAGTCGCGCCGATCCGCTAGAATCGAGCCCTACCGTCATGCACGAACGCGCGCCCCGCACGAGACCTCGGCCAGCACCTGCTGCGGCGCGCGCTGGGCGTTGACGAAGTCGACGACGAAGGCCTCGGCCGGGGACTGCAGCAGCGCCTGCGCCGAGCCTTGCTGCACGATGCGGCCGGCGCGCATCAGCACCAGCCGGTCGCCGAAGAAGACGGCCTCGGCCAGATCATGGGTCACCATCAGCACGGTCTTATGCAGGCGCGCAAAGATCGCCGCCAGCTCGCGCTGCAGTTCGACCCGAATCATCGGGTCCAACGCCCCGAGCGGCTCGTCGAGCAGGATCAGGTCCGGGTCCAGCATCAGCGCCCGCATCAGGGCGGCGCGCTGGCGCTGACCGCCCGAGAGCTCGAGCGGATAGCGTTCCCAGAGCGCGGCCGGCAAGCGTGTCAGCTCGGCCAGCTCGCTGAAGCGCGCGCGCCGGCGCTCAGCAGACCAGCCGAGCTCGCGCGCCATCAGCTCGACATTGCCGCGCACGCTCAGGTGCGGGAACAACCCGCCCTCCTGGATCATGTAGCCCATGCGCAGGCGCGCCGCGCGCAGGTTATTCGCTGCAAGCGGCGCCCCCTCGAACCAGACCTCGCCCCGGTCCGCACGGATCAGCCCGGCCGCGAGCCGCAGCAGGGTCGACTTGCCGCAGCCGCTGGGGCCGATCAGGACGGTGGTCCGGCCGCTTGGACAATCGAGATCGACCCCGTCGAGCGCGAGCTGCCGCCCGTAGCGCTTGCGTACCGCGACGAATCGGAGCATTAGAAGCGCTCGTCAGGCGACGAGCGCCATGCTTGCCGATTCAATCACCGCCCGTTCGATCGCCGCCCATTCAATCACCATAGAAGGCCTCCTCTACCTCATTGGCAGGAACGGCGTCGCCGTCTCCGGCCTGGCTGACCGGCACCAAGCGCACCGCCGGCCGCCCGTCGAGAGTGATCTCGATGACCTGACCAGCCGAGGCGTCGGCAACCAACGCATCGAGCTCAAGGCGTGCCTGTTCGATTGTGACCGATCTCATCACCGAGTCTCCAAGCCTAAGGACCGCTGACAGCAACGCGGATCTGCGGCGCGCGAGCAAATCACCCAGCACGGCTCCCGATTCGCCCGCCGATCTTGGAACATACGGCCGCCGCTGCACGGCGGCAAGCAATCACGGCCTTCGCCAACGGCCTTGAGCCCGATCTATTCAGCAATCGCCGAGAACCTGGCACACTTGCCGGCGCCATTCTCTCCGGTCAGCGGTCCGACGACCGCGCGGCCGCAATGAAGCCGCCCGACCTGGAAGTCGAGCATTCCGAGGATGCGCGAACGAAACCAAGCATGAAATCCCTGGCGAGCCCGAACAACGACCATGAGCGATAGCGTCAAGTACCTGCTCGACGAAGAGCACCTGCCCAAGTACTGGTACAACATCAACGCCGACCTGCCCGAGCCGATGGCGCCAGTACTGCATCCAGGGACGAAACAGCCGATCACGCCCGACGACCTGGCGCCGATCTTCCCGCGCGGCGTGATCGAGCAGGAGATGAGCACCGAGCGCGAGATCGAGATCCCGCAGCCGGTCCGTGACGTCTATCGCCAGTGGCGCCCGGCACCGCTGTTCCGCGCCCGCCGCCTGGAGAAGGCGCTCGATACCCCGGCACGGATCTATTACAAATACGAGGGCGTCAGCCCGGCCGGCTCGCACAAGCCGAACACCGCGATCGCGCAGGCCTTCTACAACAAGGCCGAGGGCGTGAAGCGGATCACCACCGAGACCGGCGCCGGCCAATGGGGCTCCTCGCTGGCGCTCGCCGGCACCTTCTTCGACCTCGAGATCGTCGTCTTCATGGTCCGGGTCAGTTTCGACCACAAGCCCTATCGGCGCGCCTACATGGAGACGCTCGGGGCCGAGTGCATCGCTAGCCCAAGCGACCGCACCGACTCCGGCCGCGCGATCCTCGCCGATCACCCCGACAGCACCGGCAGCCTCGGCATCGCCATCAGCGAGGCGGTCGAGCTCGCGGTGCAGCGCGACGACACCCGCTATGCGCTCGGCTCGGTACTGAACCACGTGCTGCTGCATCAGACCGTCACTGGGCTCGAGTCGATCGAGCAGATGCAGATGGCCGACGACTACCCGGACCTGGTCATCGGCTGCACCGGCGGCGGCAGCAACTTTGCCGGCCTCGCCTTTCCCTACCTGCATCACGCGCTGCGCGACAACCTCAAGACCGAGTTCATCGCGGTCGAGCCCTCGGCCTGCCCGACGCTGACCAAGGGCGCCTTCGCCTACGACTTCGGCGACACCGCCCACCTAACCCCACTGGTCAAGATGTACACGCTCGGCTCCGGTTTCGTGCCGCCCGGCTTCCACGCCGGCGGCCTGCGCTATCACGGCATGGCGCCGCAGATCAGCCATCTCGCCAAGCTCGGTCTGCTCAAGCCGCGCTCCTACAACCAGCTCGAGTGCTTCGACGCCGGCATCCGGTTCGCGAAGGCCGAGGGCATCCTGCCCGCACCTGAGGCCAATCACGCCGTGCGCGGCGCGATCCATGAGGCCGAGAAGTGTCGCGAGTCCGGCGAGTCGAAGGCGATCCTGTTCAACCTCTGCGGCCACGGCCACTTCGACATGCAGGCCTATATCGACTACAACGAGGGCAAACTGAAGGACCTCAGCTACGACGAGGGCGAGATGGCGATGGCGCTGGCCGGACTGCCGTCGGGCTGCTGATCGAGCCCTTCGCCCTAGTCCTCGAGCCGGGCACGCAGGGCCCGTTGGCATCATAGTGCCCAGCCTGTGTGTTGCCAGGCGATCAGGCAGAGCGCCCACGGCAGGCGGGAGACGCTGAATCGGTCAGCGCCTCCTCAAGTGACTGCCTAACAGGGCCTTTGGATTGACGCACGGCCGTTCGCATCCTTCAGGGACCAACGATCGGCGATTAGTGAGCACAACCGCCCGATAGTTCGGGCTTTATCCTCATCTTGGCGACCCGACGGAGACCAGATGCCCAAACCCAATGTCCTCGCCCCCACCGCCCCTCAACCAGTATTCCAGCCTTGTGCGCGCAGCATCGGCATCCTGCCCCTGCTCGCCGCGCTGCTCGCCGGCGGCCTGGGACTGACCGCTGCTGCAGCCGCCTCGGCCGATACCGACCCGGCCACCGCGCCGGATGCGGCTGCCGATTCAACGGACTCGTCGTCGGGCTCACCCGACTCGGCAAACCAGGAGGACACCGCCGAGGCCAAAGCAGACGACCCAGCTGCCGAAAGCGAACGCTCAGCCCTCCAATCCAAGCTTGAAGCGCTCCAGTCAAGGGCCGAATCCCTCCAGGAGCGCGTCACGGCGCTGCAGGCAGAGCTCGACGGGGTCAATGCGGACAAGGCAGAGCTGACGAGCGAGATCGATCGGCTCAACCAGCAGCAGACCGAACTCGAGGCCAAGGCAGCCAAGGTGCCGCCGCTTCAGGCAGAGCTCGACAGGATCAATGCGGAAAAGGCGGAGTTGACAAGCGAGCTCGATCGGCTCAACCAACAGCAGACCGAGCTCGAGGCCAAGGCCGCCAAGGTGCCGCCGCTTCAGCAGGAGCTGGGCCAGGCGCAGTCAGCGGCCGAGCGCGCCGAGCAAGAAGCGGCCCGGCTGCGCGAGCAGATCGCCCAGCTCGAGCGGCAACGCGACTCCGCCGCCCAAGAGCACCGCGCCCGACTCACTGCCTCCGAGATGCGCGTGCGCGAGCACAAACGCCGGATGAGCGGGATAGAGGGCCGACTCCAGCAGCTCGAGCGCCAGCTCGCCCAGCGCGAGGCCCAGATCGAGCGCCTCGAGACCGCCGAGGCGCGCCGCGCCCAGACCAAGGAGCAGCTCGAGGCCCGCCTCGCCGAGCTACGCGCTCAACTCCCGGCACCGGAAGGCGGCACCGTCACCGCTGCCGAAGCGCGCGAGCAAGCCAAGCAGGATGCTTCAGCCCTCCGCCGCCTGCTCAACCAGGGCCAGGGCGTCCAGAATCCGCAGCTTTGGCAGCAGATCCGCGCGACCGAGAACGCCCTGCATCGCAGCCAATTCCTGCTCGCACGCGCTGATGGCGCCCGCACCGTCTACCGCATCCGCCCCGGTGATTCGCTCGCCCGCATCAGCAGCCTATTCTACGGCGACGGCGATGACTGGACGCGCATCTTCGAGGCCAATCGCCATCTGCTCGAGGACCCCAACCAGCTCTATCCGGGGCTGACCCTAGTGATCCCTTGAGGAGCGGGCGGTCTCCCGGTCGATCTCGCTGGCCGGCTTCGACAACAGGAGCCGTATGAGTTCGACCGGCTGCAGGATGCGCCGCGGCGGCGCGGCCCCGAAGCAGATCTGGATCAGCGTATCGACCAGCGCCTGCCCCTGCTCGCCGCGACCGAACAACCGATCGAAGACCCAGGGATTGAAGGCGTAGCGTTGCGCGAACTGCATGAGCCGAAAGAGCGGACGGAAGCGTTGGTCCAGTGCCTCGCGGTAGCCGGCCAGGGCGGCGACCGACAGGACGCCCTGCCCCTCCTCCTGTCGCAGCGCATCGATGATGGCCTCGGCCGCGAGCTCTGCCGATTCCAGCGCGTAGTCGATGCCCTCGCCGGTGAATGGATTAACCAGCCCAGCGGCCTCGCCCACGGCGAGCAGACCGGGTGCTGCGACCGGCGCCCGTAGAAAATCGGTACGGATCGGGTAGCCCTTGATCGCTGCGCGCAGCCCGCTGTCCGCGGGTCCGCCATCAGCCCCACCTAATGCGTCGGCACCAGACCCGCGAACAGCGTCAGCACCCGTTCCAACGCCTAGCTGGGGACCCAATCCGGTGTCAAACGCCAGACCAGCTCCGGAAGCCGGATCAGTGCGCGATGCGGCACCCGGGCCGGTCGGCACGGCGCCCGCGGTCAATGCGCACAGCTCAGGATGCCCGGCCAGCAGACGCGGCAGCAAGGCCGCCGCCGAGACACCCTCGCGGCCGGTGTACCAGTAGCCCAGATTGGCGCTCGTCGGCCCGGTCGGGAACAGCCAGGCATAACCGGGCAGCGGCAACTGATCGAAGAAGAACCGCAGGTCCGGCCCTGGGCCAGGCGCCGGAAGCCGCTCCAGATAACAGCGCGCCGCCAGGCTATGCACCGGTCCACGCGGCGCCAGCGGGGTCTGTTTGATCAGCCCGAGCGCCGCGCCGGTCGCGATCACCACCAACCTGGCCGGCAGGCGTTCACCAGCGAGCTCGACCCCGCCCTCCGGCAGCAGACGCCGGACATGGCCGACCCGGAACCGGGCGCCGGCCTTCACTGCCTGCTGCTGCACCAGATGATCGAAACGTTGTCGCGGCAGCACCAGGGTGCGCTTGGGAATGGCGCCGTCGCCGGTGATCCGGGTCGCGGCCGCTGCGCCGCCGGGCGCGCGAAAGCGGATGTGCTCGGAGCAATGTGACTCGGCCGCGACCTGCTCCAGCAACCCCATCCGGTTCAAGTAGCGCTGTGCGCGCGGACTCAGGCAGTCGCCGCAGACCTTGTCGCGTGGGAACGCTGCCTTATCGATCAACAGGGTCGGAATGCCGGCTCGGGCCAGATGGTAAGCCGTTGCGCTGCCGGCCGGTCCGGCCCCGACCACGATCACCTGCTGCGCATTGGCGCCTGTCATACCGATCTCCTGGGTGCCCGCAATCGAAAATGGGCCAGCTCACCACCGCAGGGCTGGCCCCTGACCTCGGCGAGACAACGTCCGTGGACGTCCTCGAGCCGCCAGTCGGCGACCCCGATCTCCTCGCTGATGAAGAAATGACGCACCGCGAGCTGATGCCGCCGCAATAGCGGAATCCGATGTAAGACCCGATTCTCGACACGCACCTGCAGCCCAGCGTCGCGCGCTTCAATGGTCCTGCGCAGCGGCCGCCAGGCCCCTAGCACCGGATCGAAGGTGCGCTCCGACCAGTCGAGCCGGATGCTGTCAGCCGCGAACCGATGGTGCCGCGGCGCACCATCCTGCTGCCAGCAGACCTCCAGATAGCGCAGCTGGCGGCTACCGCGATAGGTCTGCAAGACCAGGGTCTCACCGGTCGCCGCCTTCGGGACGAACAGGAAGTCCCAGCCGTGCAACGGCAACGGCCGAACCCCGAAACTGTGCTCGGCATAGCCGTCGGCCGCCTGCCAGCGGAAGATCTGCTCACCGTTCTCGACCCGGGCGCGCAGCGCGGGCGATGCATAGCTGTCGGCCACGCCCCCGGCAGCCGTGGCCAGGCTTGTCAAGCTGTCCGCGCCAAACTCGATGGCGCCGTCGCACCGGGCGACAGGCGATGGGCAATCGACCAGCCAGTGGCTACCGAGCAGCCGTCCCAGCGGGGCATCCAGATCGCTGCCCAGCACCGGCGCAAGCTGGGTGTCGCTCACGCCTTGATGCACCAGATCCAGCTGCAGTCCGTTCGCTGTCTCGAGCCGCAGCTCGGCCTGCGCTGCGTTGGTCTGGCGCAGCGAGAGCCGACAACGACGGTCCTCAGCCTCTAACGCACCGGGAGCTGGCCCGTCGAACAGGCAGACCTCGGGCGAGAACAGATGCATCCAGCACAGCTCGGCCTGACCCGTCGAAACCGGATTCTCCGAAACCCGATCAGCCGGACCCAGGTCGGTCGAAACCAGCGCAGGAGACGCGTCAGATGGGCCGTCCGGCATCGGCGCCCGACCGAGCACCCCGGCAACGATCACCAAGAGCCCGCCTTCCGCCACGGCCGCGAAGCGTCGCTCGGGATTGACCAGCGCGAGTCCGACGAGGCCGTGGAACGCCGGCGAGAGGACCGCGAAATAGCGCCATTCGATCAACGCGGCTGCCGCAAGCCCCCTCAGTCTAGGGTGATCGACCGGCACAGGCCAGCCCCCATCCGCACCCCGAATGAGGCTGTCACGGTATCGCGGCCAGCGCCAGCGCTGGCTCGAGCCTACTTCGTTCATTGTCCCCTCCCGCTATCACTGACGACGCGATCACGCCTCATCATCCAGATCTGAGACATGGATCTCGTTATACCAGTTGCTCAGCTCCGGCCGGTTCCCGTCGCATCTGATCGTCAAACATTCGGTTCTTGCCGGCCTCTCAAATTGATGTGCCCACGCAGCACCGGTCGCGGACAATGATCCCGGCCCGCTGAGCGCCGCGCAGCTCGATCATGGACAGTCTCGAGCCAGAACCATCCAACCCCTCCAGACAGCGCGCTGACCTCCCCTACCTCGCGATTGCTGCTGACCGGTCTTGCGAACCGCCGCCTGTTCACCGACCGCTTGGTGCAGGCCCTCGCCCGCTATCGGCGCACCGGTGAGCGCTTCGCACTGCATCTGCTTGACCTCGACCCCTTCAAGGAGATCAACGACCGACTCGGGCACCCGACCGGCGAGCGCGTGCTCCGCGCGATTACCGAGCGGGTCGATAGCCTGCTGCGCGAGGTCGATCCATTCGCGCGGCTCGGCGGCGATCAATTCGCGGTGATCCAGCCCGGAGCCGGTGCGCACCATGCGCATGAGCGCTAGCAGCCATGTATGATTTAAGGATTAGACTCTAATGGTTTAGGTAGAGCAGGCCCGTGAGCAGTAGACGCGACCCGTTACCCAAGGCTCCCACCGGTATCCTGGGATTCGACGAGATCACCGAGGGCGGACTGCCGCGCGGTCGCCCGACCCTGATCTGTGGCGGGGCGGGCTGCGGCAAGACCCTATTCGCAATGGAATTCCTGGTCCGAGGGGCGACCCAGTTCGAGGAGCCGGGAGTATTCATCGCCTTCGAGGAGAGCGCCGAGGAGCTGACCCAGAATGTGGCATCCCTCGGCTTCGATCTCGATGAACTGGTCGCGCACGAGCAGCTTGCGCTGGACTTCGTCGCGATCGAGCGCAACGAGCTCGAGGAGACCGGCGACTTCGATCTCAGCGGCCTGTTCATCCGGCTCGGCTACGCGATCGATAGCATCGGCGCCAAGCGCGTCGTGCTCGATACCCTCGAGGCCATCTTCGCGGGGCTGCCGAATCCGGTGATCCTCCGCGCCGAGCTGCGCCGGCTCCTGCGGTGGCTCAAGGACAAGGGCGTGACCGCGATCGTGACCGGTGAGCGCGGTGACGGCCAGCTCACCCGCCAAGGGCTGGAAGAATACGTCTCCGATTGCGTGATCACGCTCGACCACCAGCAGCGCGAGCAGACCTGGACGCGGCGGCTGCGCGTGGTGAAGTACCGCGGCTCCAGCCATGGGACCAATGACTACCCGTTTCTCATCGATGCCCAGGGTCTCTCGGTGACCCCGATCACCTCGATCAGCCTCGACCATCCGGTCTCCACCGAGCGCATTTCCAGCGGCATCGCACGGTTGGATTCCATGCTCGGCGAAGCCGGCTACTTTCGCGGTAGCAGTGTGCTCGTTTCGGGCACCGCCGGAACCGGCAAATCCAGTCTGGCCGGGCATTTCGCATCCGCTGCCTGCGCACGCGGCGAGCGGGTGCTGTATTTCGCATTCGAGGAATCGCCGTCGCAGATCCAGCGGAACCTCAGCGCCATCGGCCTAGACCTTGCCCATTGGGCCGATCAGGGGCTGCTGCAGTTCCATGCAACGCGCCCATCCTTCGCCGGGTTGGAGATGCATCTCTCGCTGATCCATCGAGCGGTTGAGCAGTTTGCGCCATCGGTCGTGATCCTGGACCCGCTGAACAGCTTTATCAGCGGTGACAATGCGCTCGAGGTCAAAGGCATGCTGACACGGCTGATCGACTTCCTGAAGACGCACCAGATCACGGCCCTGTTCACGAGCCTGACGACGGGCGGCGAATCGCTGGAGCGGACCGATTCGGCGATCTCGTCGTTGATCGACACCTGGCTGCTGCTGATGGCGGTCAACACCGGCGGCGAGCGCAACCGTGCCCTCAGCATCCTGAAGTCGCGCGGGATGGCGCACTCGAATCAGACCCGTGAGTTCCTGATCACCAATGACGGCATCGAGCTGCGTGAGGTCTATCTCGGGCCGGACGGGGTGCTGACCGGCTCCGCCCGTGCGGCCCAAGAAGCCGCTGAAGAGAGCGAACGGCTCGCGCGCCAGCAAGAGATCGAGCGCCGCCGCCGCGACCTCGAGCGCCGGCGAGCCGTGCTGGACGCCCAAATCACGGCCTTGCGCCAAGAGTTCGAGGCCCAGGAGGCGGAGACCATTGCACTGATCGATCGCGAGCGCGAACGCGAAACACAACGACAGCAGGACCGCGCATCCATGGCCTCGCTGCGCCGCGCCGATCCCTCGCAGTAGCCGCCCGAGGCCAACAGCCCATGAATCAACCCGATCAAGACGACAATGACGCGCCTCGCTCTGAGCCGGGCACTATCGACTGGGACGGCCAGGATCTCACAGGCGACGAGAACTGGACGCTGCGACTCTATGTGGCCGGGCAAACCCCGAAATCACTCAATGCGTTCGCGAACCTGCAGGCCCTCTGCGAGAAGCACCTGGCCGGACGCTACCGGATCGAGGTCATCGACCTCCTCGAGCAGCCGCAACTGGCGCAAGGCGACCAGATCCTTGCCATCCCGACGGTCGTTCGCCGCCTTCCGCTGCCAATCCGCAAGATCATCGGCGATCTCTCTGACGTGGAACGCGCCCTGGTCGGACTCGACCTGCGGCCATCCCCCCCGGAAAAGCGCGACTGATCGGCGAGCCGCGGCCCGCCTGCCCTACCGGCGCGGCGTGTTCGCGATTGCAAGCCCGAGCACTGTTGCAAGACCCAGAGTCGTTCGATGACCTCTAAGCAGCGCGTGAACGGCTTATCAACGGACCCAGCGGGCGAGCTCCAGACCTTGCGGAAGCGCTTGGCGGAGGCCGACGCGGTATTGGATGCCATCCGCACCGGCGGGATCGACGCATTGTTCGTCGCCGCGGACCGGGGCGGACAGGTGCTCGAGCTGCAGGGGGCCGAGCATGATTATCGCCTGCTGGTCGAGGAGATGGGCGAAGGCGCTATGACCGTCACGGCGAACGGCCATCTCTACTTCGCCAACCGCCGCCTGGCCGCCATGCTTGGCGTTTCCCGCGAGGCACTGGTCGGCATGACGCTGGCCGAGCATATCGCGCCTGCCGATC
>JAAAOQ010000168.1 GCA_009908845.1 Gammaproteobacteria bacterium | reverse complement strand
ATGCCGTCGACACCCCCGCTCGCCGTCACCCGACCCTCCGCTCTGCCGTGCCAAACATTGACGTGCATTGGGTATAAGCCGGTGCTGCGGCGGTTCAGCTCAGCCTACCCCGCCCGCGCATCCTCACGGAACATCTGCTTGATGCCGCGCACCGCCTGACGGGTGCGATGCTCGTTCTCGATCAGGCTGAAGCGCACGTGATCGTCGCCATAGTCGCCGAAGCCGACACCAGGCGAGACCGCGACCTTGGCGTCGCGCAGCAGTTTCTTCGAGAACTCGAGCGAGCCAAGCTCCCGGTAGGCATCGGGAATCCGCGCCCAGACGAACATCGTCGCCTTCGGGCGCTCGACCGGCCAGCCGGCGTCATTGAGGCCGTCGCAGAGACAGTCGCGGCGGCTCTGGTACATATCGCGAATCTCGCGCACACAGTCCTGCGGCGACTCGAGTGCATGGATCGCGGCGACCTGGATCGGCGTGAAGGTGCCGTAGTCGAGATAGGACTTGATCCGCGCCAGCGCCGCGATCAGCTGCGGATTCCCGCACATGAAGCCGATGCGCCAGCCTGGCATGTTGTAGCTCTTCGACATCGAGAAGAACTCGACCGCGATGTCCTTAGCACCGGACACCTGCAGGATTGACGGCGCCTTGTAGCCGTCGAAGACGATGTCGGCATAGGCGATGTCGTGCACCACCCAGATGCCATGCTCGCGCGCGATCGCGACCACCTGCTCGAAGAACGGCAGATCGACGCACTGGGTGGTCGGGTTGCCGGGGAAGTTCAGCACCAGCATCTTCGGCCGCGGCCAGGAGTCCAGGATCGCCCGGCGCAGCTCCTCAAAGAAATCGACCTCCGGCGTCAGCCGGACATGGCGGACGTCGGCGCCGGCGATGATGAAGCCATAGGGATGGATCGGATAGGCCGGATTCGGCACCAGCACCGTGTCGCCGGCGCCCATGGTCGCGAGCGCCAGATGGGCCAGGCCCTCCTTGGAGCCGATGGTGACGA
Source organism: Gammaproteobacteria bacterium (assembly GCA_009908845.1). Taxonomy (GTDB): domain Bacteria; phylum Pseudomonadota; class Gammaproteobacteria; order Chromatiales; family Chromatiaceae; genus Lamprobacter. The sequence goes on along the minus strand of JAAAOQ010000168.1, from coordinate 12,843 downwards.
TCGCCTCGGTGTCGGGGTCGAGCTCGACATCGTAGCGATCCAGGTACCAGCGTGAGATCGCCCGCCGCAGGCGCGGCACCCCGCGCGAGACCGAGTAGCGATGCGTATCGCGGCGTTGCGAGGCCTCGACCAGCTTGTCGACGATGTGCTGCGGCGTCGGCTGGTCCGGATTGCCCATGCCGAAGTCGATGATGTCCTCGCCACGCGCTCGCGCCGCCGCCGTCAGCTCGTTGACGATATTGAAGACATAGGGCGGAAGCCGCTCGATGCGGCGAAAGCTCGGATGCGGGGCGACCACGGAGACCTCAAGGTAGGAGCATTGAACGAATCTGACGAGTGTACCGCCGCGCCGCCCGGATCAAAAGCCAGCGAGGCTAGCAGACAACGGCAAGCGGCGAGCACCGCGTGCGACAGGTATCACTCCTTTCGGCCCGCGGCTGCTTGGTGGTCAAGGCGAGCGCCTGCGCCAGGTCGGTGCCAACATGCTGGACCGACGATCGCTCAGCCGTGCCGCAACCGGCCCTTTCACGGACTCCGGGCGCCTTGCAGTCGATCAACGCGGCTCTCTCATCCCGTTACAGATGCCGATCCGAGACCAGGTCCCGGATCGGCCCGACCGCATTCGCCCCGTGCTGTCGATGCAGTGCAAGCATCGCCTCGCCGATCTCGCGCCAATGAGCCCGGCCACGCTCAGTGACCTGCCAGAGATCGCGCGGATCGCCGTTGGCGCGCCAGGCCTCGTAGGCATCGGCCAAGGCCGGGAAGATCGACTTGCGCATGTTGGTCAGATTGCCGAGATAGAAGTGCAGCGCCGCCGGCTGGGCCGCGAGATCCGCGCGCTCCAGCAGCCGCGGCAGGGTCACCAGGCAGTCGGCGAGGTGATCCCGGACCGCCCGCGCCATCAGCTCGGCCGGGGTCTGGGCCAGATCCAGCAGCATTTCACTCCAGGCCGCATCGCCGAGCGCAACGCCCGCCTGATGCTCGCCCTGCTCGTGCAGCAGCGCGTTGTCGATCTCGCGATCGGCCATCGCATCCAGCGCCGAGGCGAAATCGGCATCGAAGTCGTAGCAGGCGAAGGCCCGCCCCAGCGCGTTGTCCGGGCGGCTCCAACGCCAGCTCTCGAGCTTTTCCCAGAGCATCCGGCGCAACGACTCCCGCCGCAGGAAGATCGTGCTGCCGAGTGACATCGCCGGCGGCGCGGTCAGATCCCGTGCATACTCCCCCGCCGAGACGTAGACGGCACAGTCGCCGTTGACGGCGCGCCGCTCGAGGGCGCCAAGGAAGAAGTGCGGCTTGGCCTGATTGCCGAGCCCGCTGCTGTAGACCAGCCCCTCCGGAGCGAGGCGCGCATTGATCGCATCGGCATCGAAGGGGTCGAACCGTTCGCCCTCGATCTCGAGCGGGGAGAGATCGGCCTCGGCCAAGGACTCCCAGAGCTCCTCGCGCTCGGCCAGCCAGTTACCGACCGAATCCTTTTCAAGTACGGCATCGAAGGGCAGACGCTTCTCCCAGCGATAATACTCACGCATCTTCATCAGATAGACGCAGAGCGAATAGTCGCCGCCGTGGCGGGCATCGGAGATATGACAGTTGCGCTGGACGGTCTCGGTCAGCGCTTGGACCTGATGAGACTTCATGATCGGTGACCTGTTCTGCGAACGGGGCGGCCCCATCTGCGGAGCATTGCTCCGATCCGGGTCGACCCTTAAGTAAGGATCGAGTTTACCCAGCAAAATACTCAGAAATAAAGTCGGCTGGGCACGGGAGCCCCTCTCGATCCCGCCGACGCCCGGAGTCATCGACGAGGAATCCCATATGGCGTTACGTATCAAGAGCCACTGGTGGAACGACGAGCACGAGCGCTCGCTCGACGAGATCGGCGGTGCACTCGCCTTCATCGCCTGGCGTATCGCGGTCGACAAGGCGATTGCGCTGCATTGCGAGCGCTTCGTCTACCGCGATGACGCCCAGCGGCTGACCGTGATCCAGGAGTATCTGATCTTCTTGATCCAGATTGCGGACCGTCTCAGCCACGAGCAGCTCGACGACGCCGAGCGTCGGGCGTTGATCACCGCGTTCGCGAAGAAGCTGGTCGTGCACGTCCAGGACAACAGCCAGGACCTGCTCGGCGCGGGCGATTACGGCTCACCGTTCCTCAATCGGTTGAACGCGCGCTCAGAGGAATACGCCGATTTCCAGCTTGACGACGAAGGACCGACCTACCCGTTCCTGCGCCATCTCGGCTTCGAGATCCAACAACTGATGGGCCAGGAGGAGGAGAACCGGTGGGTGATCGATCAGGTGATGGATAAGGACGGTTGGGATGCCTACAAACGCTTTGCAAAGGCCTTTCAAGACCTCTTCGAATGAGCCAGGGCTGGACGATCCCTGGCCATGCCATCACACCGATCGCGAGCCCTGCTCGGACCCAGCCGGCTGATCAGCCCGCTGAGCCGATCCCTGGGCGGCGGGCGCGCGGCGACGGGCGATCAGCACACCGCCCAGGATCAGCAGCAGTCCAATGAGATGGCCCAAACCCAGCGCCTCGCCGAGAAACAGGATGCCGATCGCGACCGCCCAGAGCGGGATCAGATAGTTCAGCTGGGAGGTGAACCCCGGCCCGGCCGTCTGGATCAAGCGGAAGTAGACCAGCATCGCCGTCGCTGTCGAGAACAACCCTAGGAACAGCACCGCTACGATCACCGAGGGCGTGAACGCCGCAGCGTCGAGTCGCTCAGGCCCCGACGCGATGGCGCTCGGCAGCGACAGCAATGCCGCTAAGGCCGTCACCGCGGCCGCGGTGGTCAGCGCATCGGTTGTCGGGCGCAGCCGCGAGAGGATCGCCGAAACCCCGTAGCAGAGCGCACCGGCCAGAACGGCCAGCATCGGCAGCAGCGAGCCGCGGTCCCCGCCGATCGCCAACAACGCCTCCGGCCCCAGCAGCATCACAACACCGGCAAACCCCAGCAGGAATCCGCCGACCCGGCCGCGAGTCAAGCGCTCGCCCGGCACAAAGAGATGCGCCAGCCCCAGGGTGGCTAGCGGCATCACCGCCATCAGGATGCCGGCCAATCCGCTGTCGATCGACCCTTGCCCCCAGGTGATCAACGAGAATGGCAGCAGATTACCGATCACCGCGATCAGCAGGAAGAAGAGCCAGGCGCGCGGCTGAACGGGCACAGGACGCCGCATTGCCATTGCGATCGGCACCAGCACCGATGCCCCGAGCACTAGACGCGCCGTGACGACCTGGGCGAAGGCCAGCCCTTCCACCGCGAGCTTAGTGAACAGAAACGACGAGCCCCACATCAGCGTCAGTGCGCCGAGCATGAGCCAGTCACTGGTCTCGCGTTCGGACTTCACCACCCCTGCTCGCCGTCACCCGACCCTCCGCTCTGCCGTGCCGAGCATTGACGTGCTTTGGGTATATCGACTCCCACTGTGACAAGCCCACCCCAGCCCGCTGACGCGGTCGCTGGACGCGGCGGGAACGGAGGCTGACAGCTTCCACACCAATAGGTCGAGCGCGGCTGCGCACCCAGTATCCCGCGTTGAATCCGCTCCTCGCCGCAACGCAAGCAAGTCTGATCGGAACGCCCATAGACCCAGAGATGTCCACGGCGGTCCCTCGCCGTTCGGGTGGTCCGCGGTCCACCCCCGAGATTCGCTGCCAGCAGAACTGCCGCCCGATGATAGAGTCCGAGCAGCCGTTCATCGCTCAACTGCCCGAGGCAACCGAGCGGCGAAACGCGTTCGATGAACAGGACCTCGGATTTGTAGACATTGCCGATCCCGGCGGCGATGCGCTGATCCAGTAGCACATCGACCACAAGGGTCTCGGGTTCCAGCATCCGCCGTGCACGCTGAGCCAACTGCGCCGGCTCGATCGATTCGCTGATCAGGTCATGACCGAGCCTCGCGCGCTGATCGGCGAGACGGAAGCCCTGCTGCGTTAGCCACTCGACCTCTTTTGCGTTGAAACAGACGTACTCCCAGTCCTCGGCAAGCACACGGATCGCGGCCTGCCGCGCCGGCCGCCGCCAGGGCTCGCCTGGCCGATAGCGATGCCAGCTGCCGTAAAGACCCAGGTGGCTGCGCAACACCCGACCGTCCCCCAGCGTCATGTAGAGGTGCTTACCATGCACGCTGATCCGTTCGATTTCGGCCGACCCGGATGATGCTCCAAGTGCCGGATGCAGCAGGATGCGTGCGACCCGCCGGCCTGCGAGCGCCGAATCCAGAAAGCGCGCGACCTTGGTGATGGTATCGCCCTCAGGCATCGATCATGAGTTCCTTAAGGGATCGAACGGGTCGACGCCATCGGCCGACCGACGGCCAAAAAAATCCCCGCCGGAGGCGGGGAACACGACAAGGAGTCAGAGAGCTTCTTGCGAAGCTCAGTCGGTTCGAGGGCGCCAACGACCAAAAGTTCGCCAAACCGGCCGCAAGAACGCCTCTGAAATGTATGGATTTGGACTGCATCCCAACGATGCACAGTCGAAGCTGGCTCAATGCTTGAAAACCTGCTGTCTCGTCGCGATTCTTGTGCTAATCTCGGTGATGATAGAGCAGTCGGAGCAGGCACCGCAGCCCCACCCCCTTGACGATGCTTGCCCTCGAATGGAGTGAGGATGGGTCGGCGAGCGACGCCGCGGCCTAGACCTCTAATGTCCGCGTAATGGCCGCTGAACCGGCGAAGACGGCACGACAGGATGTACACAGTAGTCTTGATGACTGCCCCACGATCAGCCGCCAAGGCCTCACCCACAGTAGGCAGTGGACGAACCCCCGCAACTGTCTGCTGAGATGCAGTGGGTCGTGGGCTCAAGACCGGACAGGTTGCAACCATGGGGTCTAACTATCCCTAGCGACCGGCCAAAGCCGACCGATCACCGATGGCATCCTGGCTGCAGTTCGCAGAGGCGATCTCGATGGCTTATCGCCTGCGTAAACCCTGCCAAGGCGCTGCAGGCTTGCGGGCGATTGATTAGTGCCCCGCGCAGCGTCCCATCCCACGAGGTAGTGAATGAGCGTGCGAATCTCTGGAGATTTTCTAGCCTTGGATCAGCGCATCAAGAAGCTGATCAACCAAAACGCCCAAGCGATTCAGGACAGTTTCCCGGGGCGTCGTTACGACATCCAAGCCCGCATCGCCGAAGAATTCGATCAGCTGAACGGGCACCGGGTCCGCGTTGAGCTGATCGCGATCTCCCCTGACCGTCAACAGATCATGGTCAGAGAAGCAAAGAAGAAGGCCGATGAGTCAATCAAATCAGCCTTCACGAGCCTGAAATCGAAACTGCGCCGCCTCGGCCTGAAGCGACCTCAGCAGCACACGGCCCCTCCCGTCGCCTCGACCGTCCCAGCCACGAGCACCTAAAGCAGTCGAAGCTCCGACAGACCGGCATCGAGCTGCAGCACCTGTCCGGTGACGAGACTGTTCCCGGTCAGCAGCCAACGCACCGCATCGGCGATGTCCTCCGGCGTAGCAATCCGCTTCAGCGGATGGCGGTCCGCAGCCGTCTGACGCTTCTCATCGCTGTTCAACAACCTTCCCGCAAGCGGGGTATCGGTGATTGTTGGTGCGACCGCGTTGACCCGGATGGCCGGCGCCCATTCGGCGGCGAGCGATCGCGTCAAACCCTCTACGGCCCCTTTCGCTGCGGCAACAGATGCATGGAACGGCATGCCGGTCCCAACCGCGACGGTGCTGAACAGCACGACCGCCGCACGATCGCTGCGTTTGAGCGGTTCAGACACGGCCTGCAAGGTCCGCACCGCACCCAACAGGTTCAGATCAAGGTCATCGCGCAGCTCCTGCTCGCGCAGCCGGGCGAAGGGCTTCAGCCGAATGCTGCCGGGGCAGTAGACCAGGCCGTCGAGCCGCTCAGGCAAGCACTCGGCCGGGAACGGCTCCTTGACCGCATCCCAGACGAAGCCGCGCGCGCCGCTGACTGCAGGCATCTTATCCGCAGATCGCGAGAGATGGGTCACTTGATGTCCCTGCTCGATTAGGGACCTGAGCAAGCTTTCGCCGACGCCCGAGCTCGCGCCGACGATCAGAGTATGGTTGGTCACAGAGGCCTCCGGTGATTGAACAAACATTCAGACGCTAGCGAGATTCTGTTCTAGACATAACATTTACAAGCCTGACCTCGTACCCATCTCTGTCAGACAACATTTAGTCACAGCAGCTCGTTTACCGATGTTAGGTCCAAATCGCCTCCGCGGCATCTGTCGGCCTGTTGTGCTGCGCACGCCATCCCCAGGTTCGTCCTAACCGAAGGACTAGTGCAAAACAGCGGAAATCCCGAGACCGATGGTCGCTGCCGCCAATGGTGGTGGGGCAGGAGCCCGCTTGCGGGCGATCTTCGCCGCCGTGAGCGCGGCCTGCTCGCCCGCAAGCGGGCTCCTACAGCGCTGAGAGCCAGATGGCAGGAAAAGGGGCTCAGCATTTCTGACGCGATGCACTAGGGACCAAACTCGAGCTGCTGTGCAATCGACATTCAAACAACCCCCTGAGGAGATGACTAATGAAGATCGGGATCATCGGCGGAACTGGATTCGTCGGCAGTTACATCGTTGACGCGCTCGCCGGCCGCGGCCATGAGCTCCAAGTGCTCACGCGACCGGGAAGCGAGCATAAGCTCGAGGCCCAGCCGGGCTGCACCGTCGTCCCCGGTGATGTCTCGGACGAAGGCGCTATCCGCGCTTGCTTGGACGGCGCCGACGCAGCGATCTATCTGATCGGCATCCTGCGCGAGCAGCCGCAGCAAGGCATCACCTTCGACGCCCTGCAGCGCCGCGGCGCGGAGCGCACGATCGGGATCGCAGAAGAGCTCGGCGTCGAGCGCTTCCTGCTGATGAGCGCAAACGGCATCGAGGCCGCCGAGACCCCCTATCAGACCACGAAGCTGGCAGCCGAAGACCGGCTCAAGGCGTCGTCATTGCAATGGACCATCTTCAGGCCTTCGGTGGTCTTCGGGCCGCCGCGCGGGAAGATGGAGTTCTGCACGCAGCTCAAGGCCGAGCTGATCGACAGTCCACTGCCGGCGCCGCTGTTCTTCGCCGGGCTCTCGGCCTTTGATGCGGGCAAGTTCGAGCTGGCACCTGTGCATGTCGAGGATGTCGCCGCAGCCTTCGCGTTGTCGCTCGAGCGTGACGAGGCGATTGGCCGAACTTACGAGCTCTGCGGTCCTGACCCGGCGAGCTGGAAGGCGATCTTGAAGGCGATTGCGGCCGCGACCGGGAAATCGAAGCTGATGGTGCCGGCGCCAGCGATGGTGCTCGAGCCGGTCGCGTCGGTGCTCGGACGCTTCAGCTGGTTCCCCGTCACTCGGGACCAGCTGCGCATGCTGCTCGCGGGCAATACCTGCGCTGACGACGGGCTGGGTCAGCTGGGCATCACTCCAACACGCTTCGATCAGACCTCCCTCGCCTATCTGGCCGAGAGCTGACGCCGGGCACGAAGCCCGGAAGTCAAGACGACTGCACTCTCGATTGCACTCTCGATTACACTCTGGGGAAGCGCCGCTTCGGGGCAGCGGCGCCTCGTTCCTTCCATCAAGCCGCCGCCGGTCGGTGCTGATCGGCGCGCAGCTTCGGCGTGAAGTAGACATCGGCCTCGTCGAGGTCGACATCGTTGCCGGCCCCGTCCACCAATGGCTGATCGAAGTCCTTCCAGCCGCGCACGCCGGTCTTGAGTGAGACCACGTTGGTGTAGCCGAGCACCTGCATCGAGCTCGCCGCCAGGATGCTGCGGTGGCCGGAGCGGCACACCACCACCACCTCGCGGTCGCGCGCCTGGACCAACTCGGGCTCGGTCTCTTCGTAATCCCATTCGCAGGCGCTCTCGAGGATGCCGCGCGGCACATTGATCGAACCGGCGATATGCATCGCCTCGAACTCGTACGGCTCGCGGACGTCCACGATGAGGAGATCCGGATTCGTCTCCAGCCGGTCGACGAGATCCCAAGGCATGATCTCGCGCACGTCGGTCAAGCAATTACTGATCAGTTGAAGAAAATTCTTCATCGATTCACTCCTTAACGACTATCGGCCAGGGTGCGGTCTTCACCCCTGGCCCATTGTTCGGTTTTGACCCCTGTCGGCCGCGCTGCCGTCGGCACCCGGCCCGATGTTTGGCTCGACCTGGGCTCCAGGCTCATTCGCGCTCGCACAGCCCCTGCTCAACGGCCAGCACGGCCGCCTCGACCCGCGAGCGCACGACGAGCTTGCGCAGGATGGATTTCACATGCAGCTTCACGGTGCCCTCCGAGATCCCGAGCTCGCGGCCGATCACCTTATTGCTCTGACCGCCGGCCAGATGGCAGAGGATCTCCATCTCGCGCGGGGTCAGATCGGAGAAGGCGACCGGCTTCTCGACGACCTGCTCTGGCTCCTGCCGCAGCGCCCGCGCCAAGGCCCCGGTCAGCTCCGGCGCGACGACCGTCCGCCCGGCCAGGATGCCCTCCAGTGCGGCGACGAGGTCGTCCGGCTCCATGTCCTTGAGCAGGTAACCGCTCACGCCGGCCTGGAGGGCCTCGATCACATCACGCTCATCGGTGCTCGTGGTCAGCATCGCAACCCGCCGGTCGATCCCTTGCTGACGCATCTTGCGCACCAGATCGATCCCGCTCTCGCCGGGCATCCGCAGGTCCATGAGCACCACATCAGGCGCGCAATCGCGAGCCAGCTGCAGGCCGACATCGCTCTCACCCACCGCGTCGATCACCTCGATCCCGCGGCGTTCCAACAGCTCCAGCAGGCCGATCCGAAACAGGGCATGGTCGTCGATCAAGAGCACGCGCATCAGCTGACCGGCTCGTCGGAGGCGCTGCGCGCGCTCGGATTGAACACGAGCTCGACGCGGGTACCCTCGCCGGGCTCGCTCTCGATGTGCAGCGCCGCACCGATGCGCCGCGCCCGTTCCTCCAGGATCGACAGCCCGATGTGCTCGCCGGGATGGCCACCGCGTCGCGGGGTGCTGAAACCGACCCCATCGTCCTCGATCAGCAGCACGTACTCACCGGTGGACTCGCGGGTCAGCAGCACCCGTACCGTCTGCGCCTGCGCATGTTTGCGCACATTGGTCAGCGTTTCCTGGACGATTCGCATGATCTGCAATTCCTCGGCCGCCGAGAGGTCGAACGGACGGCAGCCCATCTGGAACACGCAATGTACGCCGGTGCGCTGGCCGAAGCGCTGGGTGATGTCCTCCAGCGTCGGCACCAGCCCGCGCCGATCCAAGGGCGCCCGGAAGCTCGCCAGCAGCTCGCGCAGCTCGCCGTGGGCCTCGTCGATACCGTTGCGAATCCGCCGCAGGTCCGCCCGCGCCTCGACCGACAGCGCCTGCTCATCGAGCCCTTCGGCCAGCATGCGCACCTGCAGGCGCAGGCTCGCGAGGGTCTGCGCGAGCGAGTCATGCAGCTCGTGGGCGAGCGAGCTGCGCTCCTCAAGGATCGACAGCCGACGGGCCTCGTGGTCGGAGCGATACTTGGCGATCGCCACACCGATATGCTGGCCGATGGTCGCCAACAGATCGAGGATGTCCTCGCGGCGGCTGATGCCGGAGCGCTCGATGAAGATGCTGTAGGCGCCGAGCAGCTCATCATGGTGCTTGAGCGGAACCGTCACGACCTCGAGCTCGTCGCTATCGAACATGCGCCGACCATAGACCCGCGAGCAGTAGCGCAGATCGTTGTCGCAGACGATCTCGCCCGGGCAGAGCACGGTGCCGCACAGACAGAGATCGACCGGCGCCATGTCCTGCTCGCGGACCAGGTCGTCATCGAGCCCGATCGAGCCGACCAGGCGCGGGCTGCCGTCCGGCGCCACCAGCCGCACCGTCGCCGCGCGGCCGTTGACCATTTCTTTTAGGGTGCGCAGGAAGCGCACCAGGAGCGCATCGACGCTCTCGGCCTGGGCGATCTCGGCAGCGACGTCGTAGAGGATCTTGAGCGAGGCGGTCTTCTGCGCCAGCCGCATGGTCTGGCGCGCGACCCGGGTGTCCATGTCCTCGTAGAGCTCGGTCAGCTCGGCGTTCAGGGTGCCGATATCGCGCGCCATGCCGTCGAGCACGCCGACGTTCGACAGCGCCCGGCTCGCACCCGGCTCGCCCTGACAGACGCGCGCGACGGTATCCTCCAAGCTCACCAGCGGAACCAAAAGCTGCGTCTTGAGCCTGACGCCGGCCAGTATCACGGCCGCGATCCCAGCCGTCAGGAAACCAAAGCATAGCCATTTCGGCCAGCTCTGGACAGGCAGCGCGATATTGACCAGCAACAGCATCAGCGCGCCGAGCAAGGCCAGCACCACCGTCGCGAGCGGCCAGGCAAGCCGCGCGGCGACGAGGATCTGCCAAACGCGTCCACGCGGGCCAGCCCCGGCTGCCTGGCCGCTGTTCGCTTCCGCGCCGGCGCCCCCGCCCCGCCCGGGGCGCGTTGCCGATGATGCGCCGGGGTGACCGGACAGCGACGCGACGCGGGACCTAGCACGGATGGCCGATGCGAGCCGCAATGTCATCGCCGAGCTCCCGGCCGGCGCGGTACGGCATTCTCTGCCGGTTCGATCTCGCGCTCGCGCTGCTGCAGCTCCCACATCGCCGCATAGGCACCGCCCTGCTCAAGCAGCGCCCGATGTCCGCCTTGCTCGATCACCCGACCGCGATCCATCACCAGGATGCGGTCGGCATCGACCACGGTCGAGAGCCGGTGCGCGATCACGAGCGTCGTGTGGTTCTCAGCGACCTCGGCCAGGGTCTGCTGGATCGCCTGCTCGGTGCGGCTATCCAGCGACGAGGTGGCCTCGTCGAAGATCAGGATGCGCGGGCGCTTGAGCATCGCGCGCGCGATCGCGACCCGTTGCTTCTCGCCGCCGGAGAGCTTTAGGCCCCGCTCACCGACCACGGTCTCCCAGCCGTCCGGGAGACCTTCGATGAACTCGGCGATGTGGGCCAGCTCGGCCGCGTGCCTCACCTCCTTCTCGCTCGCGCTCGGTCGCCCGTAGGCGAGGTTGTAGCGGATGCTGTCGTTGAACAGCACCGTGTCCTGCGGCACTACACCGATCGCCGCCCGCAGGCTGTCCTGGGTGACCGTGCGGATATCCTGTCCATCGATCCGGATGCAGCCCTGCTGCGGATCGTAGAAGCGGAACAACAAGCGCGCGAGCGTCGATTTGCCGGCGCCGCTGTGCCCGACCACCGCGACCGTCTCCCCGGGCTCGATGCGGAAATCGACCTCGTGCAGGATCGGCCGCTCCGGCTGGTAGCGGAAGCCGACGTGCTCGAAGCGCACCGCACCCTGATCGAGCGCCAGCGCCGGCGCCTCCGGGGCATCGGTGACCTCGGGCTCGCGATCGAGCAGCTTGAACACCAGGTCCATATCGGCCATTGCATACTTGATCTGGCGATAGACGATGCCGAGGAAGCCGAGCGGGATGAACAGCTGCAGCATGAAGGCATTCACGAGCACCAGATCGCCGATGCTCATGCTGCCGCTGACCACACCCTGCGCCGCGTAGAACATGATCAGGGTGACCCCGAGCGCGATGATGCTGCCCTGGCCAAAGTTCAGCAGCGACATCGAGCTCTGACTCTTGACCGCGAGGTCTTCCCATTCGGCGAGGGTCCCATCATAGCGATCGAGCTCGAGCCGCTCGTTGCCGAAGTACTTGACTGTCTCGTAGTTCAGCAGGCTGTCGAACGCACGGGTATTCGCCTGCGAGTCCAGCACGTTCATCTGGCGTCGATAATCCATCCGCCATTCGGTGATCGCGAAGGTGAAGCCGATGTAGACCACCACGGTCCCGAAGGTAACCAGCGTGAAGATCAGGTCGTACTTGGTCAGCAGTACCGCGGCGACCAGTGTGAACTCGACCAGCACCGGGATCACGCTGAACACGAGATAGTTCAGGATCGTCGCGATCGAGCGCGTTCCCCGCTCCAGATCACGACTGACGGCCCCGCTCTGTCGACCTAGGTGATAGCTCAGCGATAGCCGATGCAGGTGCGTCAGCACCCGGGTCGAGAGTCGGCGCATCGCCCGGAAGCGCACCCGCGCAAAGACCACATCGCGCAGCTCATTGAACAGCGAGTTGCCGAGCTTGAGCGCGCCGTAGGCCAAGAGCAGACCGACCGGCAGCGCCAGCGCCGCCCCCTTGGCCTGTTCGAAGGCGTCGACGATATCCTTGAGCACCATCGGCACGCCGACATTGGCCAGCTTGGCCAGGACCAGGCAGCCCAATGCCATCAACGCCCTCCCACGAAACTCCGCGAGATAGGGCAACATGCCGCGAAGATTCTGGCTGTCGCGCCGATCGGTGTGGACGCGCTCGGTCGCAGCGTGGATTCGAATCATGATCGAGGGCGGTTCGATAGGCTCATGGTCTGCTAACGGGCCAGGGTCAGGGCTGGCTGACCCGATGCGTTGAGGTCTGCGTTGAGGTCAGTGGCGTCAATCCCACCTTGTTGGGTGCCAGAGTCCGTGCCGATCGGGCGTGGCAAACGATCCATGCAGCGGGCGCGGCGCAAGCCATCCCGCAACCAGAAGTGAGGACGAATGATGTCAGAACCCATGCTGGAAGGCACCGGCTGCAGTATGCACGAGCCCTACGCGCTACAGGTGCTTGGGCCGGACATGGAGCCGGAGTTCCCGGACAAGTGCGTCGTGCTCATCGAGCCGACCGAGCAATGCCGCAGCGGGATGTATGTCTTCGCCGAGGTCGAGGGCGTGCGCTGGTTCCGCCAATACCGGCGCGACGCGGATGGCCGGGAATGGCTGTTGCCGCTTGATGAGCGCTTCCCGTCGATCGAGCTAACCGGGCTTGACTGGAAGGTGCTCGGCG
>JAAAOQ010000072.1 GCA_009908845.1 Gammaproteobacteria bacterium | reverse complement strand
GAAGGCACACCCAGAGAAGGCACACCCAGAGAGGCCACACCCTGAGAAAACAGCTCCAGAGCAGCCAGTCTCAGAGGGGCCATCGGCGACCTCGCCCGCAGCCGACAAGACGAGCGCAGAGACCACTCCGGCAGCGGTGGTCGCCGAGGCCAAGCCGCACGATCACGAGGCGTCGCCCCAGGGCCCTGGTTCCAAGTCTATCGCGGCAGACACTGAGCAGACCCCGGCGCCGAGTTCAATGGCTGCAACGTCGGAGCACAGCGATAGTGATACCAAAGGTCCCTCGACCGATCGCGCCGAAGCGCGAGCGCCCGAGACGCGTTCGGCTCCGACACAGTCAAAGGCTCAATCGAGGGTCGAGGCGGACTCATCAACGCCGGGCCAAGACAACCCGGCGTCTTCGAATGGTCAGAGCACCCAGGATGAGGACGTCCGCTCGAGCCGTTCCGTTCAATCCTCCTGAGTGGCCGCTTGATCGATGTCGCGCCCGCGCCTCTGTCGGGCCGGGCGCGAATCAGGGCATTTCGGTTTGATCGATGCCTGAGGTACCATGACGAGCTGACAAGCGTTCAAAGCGCTTGTCGTCTAGTCCGACCCGCGAATCACTCGGGCATCCTCGTTGCCGCCTACCTGTGAGCGTTCGAGGCATCCTTCTTGATCGTCCGCCGCCACGCTCGGCAACATCCAACGCAGAGGCTGATCCTGCCTGCCATGCTTGAGCTCTTTCTGATCTCGACCAAGCGCTTTATTGGTCTCTTGGTATCGAGCCTGACGCGCTCACCCGATGGTCAGGCCTCGTTGCGCCCGCGGCGCGTGCTCGTCATGCTCGCATTCCTGCCGGTTTTCGCTGTTGCTCAAGGTCTGCATTGGCTCGGCTTCCTGCTCGATGATCTCTTCTTCCGCGGGTGGCGGCGCGTCTCGATCGATGAGCCCGTGTTCGTCCTGGGCGTTCCGCGGAGCGGCACGACTCGCCTGCACCAGGTCTTGGCCCAAGACGAGCAGTTCACGACCTTCCGCACCTGGGAATGCCTGTTTGCACCTTCGGTCACTCAGCGTCTGTTCTTCCTGGGGCTGGCGCGGATCGATCGCCTCATTGGTTCGCCCGGCGCAAAGCTCGTGGGCTGGGTCGAGCGACGCGCGTTCGCCGGGCTCGACGATGTCCATCCGATGGGACTGACAACGCCGGAAGAAGACTACTTCTCGCTGATGCCGGCGCTCTCGTGTTTCATCCTTGCGCTGCCCTTTCCCGGTTTCGAGCACATCTGGCGCGTCGGCCGGTTCGATGCTGACCTACCCGAACGCGAGCGGGAACGGCTGTTGGATTTCTATGAGAGTTGCCTGAAGCGCCATCTCTACGTCCACGGCCCCTCGACGCGGCTGCTGTCGAAGAATGCGGCGTTCGCGTCCTGGGCTCAAAGCCTGGCTCGGCGCTTTCCGGACGCCCGCTTCATCGTCAGTCTGCGGGACCCCGTCGAGACGGTCCCCTCGCAGCTCAGCTCGATCGGCTCCGGACTCGCGTTCTTCGGTGTCCCTGCCAACAGCGAGCCGGTGCGGCAACGGCTGACTGCGCAGCTCGCGTTCTACTACGAGAACCTCGATCGGTTGCGCGAACAGCTACCAGAACGGCGTCATGCTGCATTGGGGATGCAGGCGCTGCGCTCTGGGCTCGGTGAGCTGATTACAGCGATCTATGCCCGGTTCGAGCTACAACTATCACCGGCCTTCGCAAAGGTGCTCGCGCAAGAGGACGGACGGGCGCGACGCTACCAGAGCACTCACCGTTACAGCCTCGAGCAGTTCGGTCTGAGTTCGGCAAGCCTTTGCGAGCGCTTTGCGACCGCCTACCGTCATCCGGTGCTCGCTGCCGCGGTTCCGGCCACTGCGGACAGGGAACAGTACTCAGCGCCTCCGGTCGTGGATCACTCGGTCGTGGATCACAGGATCACGGACGGAGGCGCACCATGTTGAGGTCCTCGCTGCCGCCCGGCTCGAACCCGTCAGCATCGGCCGCCGAGCCAGCGCCGCTGCTGGACGCGCGTGACTTGCGCGTCGCGATCGTTTCCGATGCCGCACCCGAGCGAAATGGCGTCGGTACCTATTACAGTGATCTCGCCGATCACCTCAAGGCTGTCGGCGCCAAGGTGGAGCTGATCTCGCCGCGATACCGGGCCGGCCAGTGGTATGGCGGGCTGGCAATGCCGATGCCGGGCGACCCCACGCAACGCTTCCTGGTCCCGCGACCCAAATTGATCACGCGGCGGCTGGCGCGTCTGAGCCCGAACGCAATCATCATCCCAACGCCGGGTCCCTATGGGATGGCCGGCCTGATGTTCGCGAAACGCTACGGCGCCCGGCTTGTAGTCGGTTTCCATACCCACTTCGAGCGGCTCGCGGCGCTGAACAGCCATTGGCGGTTATTCGGGGTCTTGGCGCAGACCTATCTGAATTCCTGCCATCGGGCCCTGTTCAAGGCCAGCCACCTGGTGCTCGCCAACTCAGACGAGATGCTCGACGTAGCGCGCTCAATCGGGGCGACGAATGTCGGCCTGATGGGTACGCCGATCCCGAAGCGGTTCCTCGACGCACCACTGACCCCGCTGCGGCCGCAGCTCGAACGCGTGCTGTTCGCGGGGCGTTTGGCGCCAGAGAAGAATCTAGGTGCCGTCGCCGAGGCTGCCGAAGCCGTTCCCCAGCTGCAGTTTCAGATCGCCGGTGACGGTCCGTTGCGCGAATGGGTGCAGCAGGAAGCCGGGCGGCTCCCCAATCTCGAGTATGTCGGCTGGGTGCGTCGCCAACAGATCCTGCCCCTGATCGACAACACCGACATCCTGGTGCTGCCGTCGACGATCGAATCGTTCGGGACCATCGCCCTGGAAGCGATGGCCCGTGCGCGACTGGTTATCGTCTCTTCACAATGCGGCATCCTCAGCTGGGACCTGCTCAATCGGGGCCTGTTCCAGATGCGCGAGGACGAGCCACTTTCGGCGGTGTTGGAAAGGATCTGCGCGCTCGACCGCAGCATCCTCGAGCGCAAGGCCTCGCTCGGACGGGACGCGGCGCGCGAGATCAACAGGCGCAATCTCGAGCATTGGCTCTCAACCTTGCGCGGCGAGGAACCGCGCGGCCTTGACCATGACGCGATCGACTGAAGGGCGCTCCACTGAATCGTCACTGCGGGCCTTGGTCTCGGTCCATGACCTGATGCCCGAGACCATGCCGGCCGTGCGTCGCACCCTGAAACGACTCGAGCATCATGGATTGGTGCCGGTCACCCTGCTGGTGGTGCCCGGTCTCGACTGGACCGCGAGCGGCATCGCCGAGCTGCGGCAGTTACAGCGTGACGGATATCGCCTGGCAGGCCATGGCTGGCGGCATCATGCGGATCGGCTGGGCGGCCTCTATCATCGGCTGCATAGCCTCTTCCTGTCGCGCCGGGTCGCGGAGCACCTCGCGCTCGATGTGGATGGCATCATCGGGCTGATCCGACGCTGCCATGCCTGGTTTGGTGATCATGGCCTGGATGCGCCGTCGCTCTATGTCCCGCCGGCGTGGGCGATGGGCGGGGTCACGCTGGAGCAGCTGCGCGAGAGTGGCCCGTTCCCACTCTATGAGTGTTTCGGTGGGGTCATGGTCGCCGAGGCTAGCGCTTCTCCGGCATTGCAACTGCAGAGACTCCCGCTGCTCGGCTACGAGGCCGACAATGCCCTCCGAGTGCCGATCCTTCGGGTCTGGAACCATTGGAATCGGCACCGCGCGACCCGAACCGGACGACCGATTCGGATCGGCATCCACCCGCATGATATCGAGCTAAGGCTTGCTGGGGAGCTCGAGCATGACCTCGCGCGGCCGATCGAGCCGATCGATTACGACGCGCTGCGGGCCCCGCCGTGAGCAGCAGCTCCGCCACGATGAACGATGACTGAGAGACCCTATCAAAATGCCCGGCTAGCCTACGCAAGCTGCTGATTTGTTGGACCGTAATGGGCATTCTGTTAGGGCTTCTAACGGCCTCTTAAGCCGGCTCAGCGCTCGAGGTGCTCCCGCCTGATCGCTTCCAGCAGACCTCGCGCTGCCTCGTCCACCATATCGAACACGGCTTCAAACCCATTGGCGCCGCCATAGTAGGGGTCGGGCACCTCCCGGTGCTCCAGGTGCGGTGCATAGTCCATGAACAATCGGAGCCTCGTCTCAAATCCGGGTGGACAGAGCTCAGATAAGAAGCGATGGTTGTCCTCATCCATCGCCAGTACATAATCGTACAGCTCGAAGTCCTCGGCGATCGCCCGCCGCGCCCGTTGGATGGAGAGATCGATACCGCGCCGCTGCGCGGTCTGGCGCGCCCGCGGGTCAGGTGGCTCGCCGACGTGATAGGCATGGGTCCCAGCCGAGTCGATCTCGATCAGGTGGGCCAGCCCCTCCTCCATCACGAGCTTGGTGAAGACCCCCTGTGCGGTCGGAGATCGGCAGATATTCCCCATGCAGACGAAGAGCACTCGCACCCGCGGTGTGCCCGATCTGATAAACGGCTCTTGCATGCGTTCGTTGTCCTCGTTTGATTCCAAGTTTGATTCCGGGATTGATTTCAGTCGGCTGGTGGAAAGCCCACCTTCAACCGATCTGCTCCCAACAGGTCGCATTGGTTGCGAGCCCAATGAGCGCCCTCAACGACGGTGAAAAGGCAGCCACCCTTGCTGGCTGCGGATGTTGTAACGGTGCCGCTCGATCCGACGCCGGATATCCGCTGCCGCGTCACGCATCGGGATCTGTGGCGTGCCTAGATTGCTGCTCGGGGCAAGGCGTTGTACGCGCTCGGCGCGCTCGATCTGGCGCCCGGTGCGCTGCTGCACGGCGCGTAGGTCGAGCTGTTGCGAGCGCTCGATGGTCTCGAGCTGCCGCTGCTGCTTGAGTCCAAGCGGTCCGACCCGATCGCGATAAGCGCGTTGGTCGCCCTCGAGTGTCAGCCAGCCCCTTGCGGCATCGCGTCTCTGATGCGCCCCGGCAGCTGCTGAATCGCTTGGTCCCGCGGCCCGCAGCGGATGAACGTCTGCCAACAGGCCGCTGAAGAGCAGCAAGACCGCAAGCCCAGGATATCGCCTCATCTGCTCGCCTGACCAATCGTTGCCTGGTGGTCGCGTCGGTACCGCTGTTGGCGAGCAGCTAGCTGGCCAAGAACGGATTCGTCGTGTCCGAGGGTGCACCGCTTCGGTGCAATCGGATGCGCCGGCGTACAAATTCGATTCACTCGCGCCCCTTTGATCCCGTATTCACAATCGGGTTTTGCGGCCCTTTGCGGTTGATGAGGCCCGATTCCTGCGATGTCGGGACTATTGAGGGAAGCAGACGCCATGTTGGCATCGAATCTGCAGGAACAATACTGAGGCGGAAACCTCCCTCTCTGCCATTTCCGTCCTCTGACCTCCTCAGTGGTGAATTGCCCCGCGCTCTCGCGGGGCATTTTTTTTGCCTGCCCATCTTGTGCCTGTCCATTCTTTCTGGTCCATTCTTTCTGGCCGATCTGTCGATGGTCGTCTGCGATGCGCCTTGGCTCGACTCGCGGGACAAAGAACCCCATCTACAGCCCAGGGGGTGATGTCTTGTCGTCGAGCGGCTCGAGCCCTGTTCTGCTGCCGGCTTCTGCTGCCAGCCGTGCCCTCTCCGTCCAAGCCACCGAGACCCGCTGTGCTGCACGAGATCGACTACTGATGACCGATGACCCTTTCATCAAACGTCTGCGCGCCCTGATCGGTCGCGACTGCTGCTACTTCGGGCGTGACTGCCGGATCGTGGAGGTCCTGCCAGAAACAGACAATGGACCCGGGCAACTGGTTCTTGAGGCGTTCGATTCGCTTCCACCGATCCAGACCGACCAGTTCGGTCAAGCGGTCGCTCGTGCCAACGAGCATATCGAGGTGCCGATCCAGGGGCGAGACGGCGAGTTTACCGAAGAGCTGATGCACCTCCTCGACAGTCTCGAGGCGGCAAATAGACGCTAGCCAGGGGCTGATGCCGGATGCTGCGCAAGCCAACGCGCGACCTGCCGGACATCCTCCAGCGTGTCGACCCCAGGACCCGGGCGTTCGGCAGCAATCGAGACATGAATCCGCCCACCGTGCCAAAGCACGCGCAGTTGTTCCAGCGATTCGGCCCGCTCCAGTGGCGCTGGCGGCCAGCTGACGTAGTTTGCGAGAAATCCGACGCGATAGGCGTAAAGTCCGATATGGCGCAGGAAGGTCGCCTTCGCTGGCAAGCTGCTGCGGTCGTGCAAGAATTCGTCCCGATGCCAAGGGATCGGCGCACGCGAGAAATAGAGCGCATAGCCGTCTTGATCCGTCACCAACTTGACCAGGTGCGGGTCGAATAATGATTCGACGTCATCAATCCGACAAGCGAGTGTCGCGACACCGGCATCGGTGTGGGCGGAGAGCCCCTCGGCGACCTGATCAAGCAGAGCCGGTGAGATGCCAGGCTCGTCGCCTTGCAGGTTGACCACGATACGGTCCTCCGGCCAGCCGCGCGCCGTGGCGACCTCGGCAATGCGCTCAGAGCCGCTGGCATGATCCGAACGCGTCATGAGCGCCTGTGCGCCGATCTCTTCGCATGCCGCGACGATGCGCTCGTCATCGGTCGCTACCAGTACCTCGTCCGCTGCACTGGCCTGCGCCCGCTCCCAGACCCAAGCGATCAAGGGTCGTCCGGCGATCTCGATCAAGGGCTTGCCCGGAAGCCGGCTTGCGCCGTAGCGCGCCGGAATCACCACCGAAAAGGATTCATCGTTCATCTTTTCCGCCACCGCTTACACCGCTTACATCACCATCGGCCCAGTTGCAGGCTGTTTGCAAAAGAACTTATCAGCCTGTTTCGATTGTTTTTCTCCAGCTTCGCCAAGCGGCGCGCCCTATCGCGGCTCGGCAGCGTCAGACCACTTGATGCCCGCCAGCGCCCGATCGAGTGCGGCGACGAAGGTCGCACTCGGCACTGCCGTGACGGGAACGAACCAGTGCTCGGGCCTCGCGAATCGCTGGCATTTGACGGCGTCCTTCTCGGTCATCAGCACCGGACCGGGCGGCCAGTGCGCTAGATCGCTGGCACGAAACGCATGATGGTCCGGATAGGCAATCGGCCTCACCGACAGGCCAAGGTCTTCCAGCATCCGAAAGAACCGCTGGGGATGACCGATACCGGCAACGGCTGTCAGCGTTTCACCGGCAAAACTACGCAATGGTCGTTGCAGGCTCGAATCCTGTAGGTTGACCGCTGCGCCCGGCGCGAGGCTGATGTGATGGCCGTCGTTCGCATCGCCGTTGACGACGACCAGATCGGCCGCGGCGAGACGCTCTTGCGGCTCGCGCAGCGGGCCGGCAGGCAGACAGCGCCCGTTGCCGAGGTATCGCTCACCGTCGAGAACCAGGATCTCGAGCTGCCGGCGAAGCCTGTAGTGTTGTAGGCCGTCATCGGTCAGCACCAGGTCGCAGCCGCACTGATCGGCGAGCACTTTGGCGGCGGCCACCCGGTCCCGACCGGCCACGACCGGGCAATGCGACCTCTTGGCGAGCAGCACCGCCTCGTCCCCGAAGCGGAGCGGATCGGCATCCGGTGCAACCTGTTGGGGCCCTTCTGCAACCGAGCGCTGGGCCCGATAACCGCGCAGTGCGATACCGGGGCGGTAGCCCCGGCCGGACAGGTATTCGGCGATCCAGAGCACCAGTGGCGTCTTGCCAGTGCCGCCGACGGTCAGGTTACCGACCACGATCACCGGCACCGAGACCGAGAAAGACCTGAGCCAGCCCTGTTGATAGGCTCGTCGGCGCAACGACGCGATGCGGCAATAGAGCCAAGCGAGCGGCGCCAGCACAGGCCCGAGCCAATGCCCCTGATACCAGATCCGCTCCGGTTCGAGCCGCAGCCGCCATTGGGGCTGAGCCAAGGGGTCACCGTTTAACAACGGCTGCGTGCCTGTCGTGCTTCGGTGCGACGCGCCGCCATAGTCCTTAAACGCCCTATCGAAATGCCCGCCTAGTCTACACAAGCTGCTGAATTTTCGAGCCGAAGCGGGCATGCTGTTAGGGCTTCTTAGCCTGGTTAGGCACCTGGGCCCATCCTGGGGTCCACACTGGGCTCGACACCCGGCTGGACGCCGGGCTCAACACCGGGCTCGGCGAACTGCAGCCGATGCAACCGAGCGTAGTATCCGCCGCGGGCGATCAGCTCGGCGTGCGTGCCGCGCTCCACGATGGCTCCGGCATCGAGCACGAGGATCGTATCGGTATGCTCGATCGTTGATAGCCGATGCGCGATCACCAGCGTGGTGCGATGCCGCATCAGCGCGGCCAGTGCGGCCTGGATGTGCCGCTCGGCCTCGGTATCGAGCGCCGAGGTTGCCTCATCCAGCACCAGGATCGGGGCGTCCTTGAGCATCGCGCGCGCAATGGCGAGGCGCTGGCGCTGACCGCCGGAGAGCAGCACGCCGCGGTCGCCGACCAAGGTATCTAGGCCGCGCGGCAGCGCCTCGATGAAATCCGCCGCATGGGCGGCCTCGGCGACGCGCTCGATCTCGGCGCGCGACACAGCCCCCTTCATCCCATAGGCGATGTTGTTGGCCACGGTATCGTTGAACAGCACCACGTCCTGGGTGACCAGCGAGATCTGCGCGCGCAGACTCGCCAGGGTCAGCTCGCGCACATCGATCCCGTCGATCAGCACCGCCCCTTCGGTCGGGTCATAGAAGCGCGGCAGCAGGCTGGCGATGGTCGACTTGCCGCTGCCCGAGCGCCCGACCAACGCGATGCTGCGCCCCGGCTCGATAGCCAGGCTCAGGTCACGTAGCACGGCGCCCTTCTCCGGATCATAGACGTGGGTCACCTGGCGGTACTCGACCCGCCCCTCGGCCCGCGTCAGACGGCGATGGCCGGTATCGGTCTCGATCTCGCTATCGATCAGCTCGAACAGACTATCGGCCGCGACGATGCCGCGCTGCAGATGCGAATTGACCGCCGTGAGCCGCTTCACCGGTGGCAACAGCAGTCCCATCGCGACGATGAAGGACATGAAGGTGCCGACGGTGATGTCCTCGCGCAGACCCTGCAGCGTCGACAGGTAGACGATGACGCTGATCGCGATCGCGGCGATCAGCTGCACCAACGGCACGCTGATCGAATCGGTCGCGACGATCTTCATCTGCAGCGAGCGCGTTTTCTCATTGACGGCGGCGAAGCGTTGGATCTCATAGTCCTCGCCGCCGAACGCCTTCACCACCCGGTGCGCCTCGATCACCTCTTGCGCGGCATGGGACAGCGAGCCCATCCGCTCCTGGACGCGCTTGCCGTAATGCCGGAAGCGCTTGGTGGCGTACTTGATCGCGATGGCCATCGCCGGCGCCACCAGCAGGAAGATCGCCGAGAGCATCGCATCGATGTAGAGCATGTAGCCGATCAGCGCGACCGCGGTGAAGCCGTCGCGCACCAGCGTCGTCAGTGCAGAGGTCGAGGCGGCGGCGACGTTCTCGACGTTGTAGGTGAACTTCGCAATGATCTGACCCGAGCCGCTGCGGTCGTAGTAGCGTGCCGGCGCACGCAGCAGATGCTCGAACATCTGTTGCCGCAGATCGGCGACCACCCTCCGTCCGACCCACTTCAGGCAATAGGTGTTAACGAACCCGGCTACACCCCGGACCAGGAAGATGCCGACCAACAGGAACGGCATCAGGCGGACCACATCCGGATCGCGCTCGACGAAGCTGCCGTCGAGCAACGGCTTGATCATCGCTGCGAACAGGGGCTCGGTCAGGCCGAAGACCAGCATGCCGGCGATCGCGATCGCGAACATCTTCCAATAGGGTCTGACGTAGCCGAGAAGCCGGCGATAGATCGTCCGAGCGGAGGATTCACCCGACGCAGTGACGGCCGCGCCCAGCCCGGTGGCCGAAGTCATTCGACGCGCCCCGGGACGGCAGCGCTGCTCTCGGTCTCATCCTCTCGGTCCGCGCTGACCGGCTCGGTGCTGGCGCGACTTCCCTCCCGGCCAGCCATTCCCTCCTCTTGGTCAGCCATTCCCTGTCCGGCAGCGTCTTGGTCCGTCATGGCGTCTGGCCGCTCACGCCCCGACACGACGTTGGCGGCGGCACGATCCACCTTCGTGGCCGCGAACGCGACCCGCGTCAGCCCCAGCTGCGCTGAGGCATCGAGCACCGACATCACCGCCTGATGCCGGGCCTGGGCATCGGCCTTGATGAGCACCGGCAGATCGCGCTGCGCCCCCAGTGCGTCGACCAGCGCCTGCCTCAGGGCTTCGACCTCGCCGCTCGCAACGGGCCGGCCAGCGACATCGTAGCGTCCGTGACGGTCGATCACGACCTCGACCAGCTCGATCTCATCGGCGGGGACGGCTTCGGTGTCGGCCTCGGGGAGCTGCAGCCGCAGACGTCCGTCGTCGCGAAAGGTCGTCGACACCATGAAGAAGATCAGCAGCAGGAAGACGACGTCGATCAATGGTGTCAGATTGATCTCGGGCGCTTCGGGGCGATGCGGGCGGAGGTTCAAGGCACCTCTCCCGCATCGGCCTCACGCTCGCCCTGCATGACCTCGATCAAGCGCAGCGCCTGCTCTTCCATCCCGATCACGAGCTTCTCGACCCGGCTGAGGAAATAGCGGTGGAACATCAGCGTTGGGATCGCCACCGACAGCCCAGCCGCGGTCGTGATCAACGCCTGGGAGATGCCGCCAGCAAGGATGCCGGGATCACCGACGCCGGCCTCCATGATCACCGAGAACACCTCGATCATCCCGATCACGGTTCCCAGCAGCCCGAGCAGCGGTGTGACCGCGGCGATGGTGCCGAGCGTGCTCAGATAGCGTTCCATTCCGGAGACGACATGGCGGCCGGTATCCTGGATCGCCTCCTTCATGATCTCGCGTGAATGATTGCGGTTAACGAGCCCGGCGGCGAGCATGCGTCCCAACGCGGAGCCTCGGCGGATCGCGTCGATCTGCACGTCATCGAGCTGGTTGCGACGCTGTAACTGCCAGATCTGCGTCACCAGCCCGTCCGGCATGATCCGCTTGCGCCGAAGCGCCCAGCTGCGCTCGATGACGATCGCCAATGCCGCGATCGAGCACAGCAGGATCGGCACCATCAGCCAGCCACCAGCCTTCAACAGATCGAGCACGCAGGAATCACCTCAACGGCAAGCACAGGTTTCATGCACAGCCAGTCCGGCCCCGGTCCGAGCACAGTCGGGCCTAAGCGCGGCTGCATAGCGGCAGCCATGATAGCGCACCGCGAAACCCCTACGCTGTACAGGTGTTGTCATTCCTCCGGCCAGGCCACCCCCGCCGCCTTGGCCGGCTCGGGGTGATGGCGCCAGAACCGATCGGAGACACTGCGGTGCCGACGCGGAGCGCCGATCCGGCCATCGGGGTCGATCTGGAACGCGATCGCTCCAGAACTCGCCGTGTCCAGGGTCCGGGCACCGAGCTCGGCGACACGCTCGCGCACGGTCTGAGCAGGGAAACCGAAACGGTTCAGCCATCCCATCGAGAACAGTACCCAGCTCGGCGACACCGCCGACAGGAACGGCGCTGTCGACGAGCTCGCACTACCGTGATGCGCCGCAATCAGGAGCTCGCTCTGGAGATCGGGTCCGTACTTGTGCACCAGCTGCTGCTCCACCGCCGCCTCGGCATCCCCTGGCCAGAGCAGACTCGTCTCGCCCACCGTCACCTGCAGTACGCAGGAGCTGTTGTTGCCCGGCTCGGCTTGGCCAGAGGGATGCAGGATCGCGAACTCGACTCCATCCCAATGCCAGCGTTGGCCGGTCCGGCAAGGCTCGATCGGTGCACCCTCCAGCTCGTCCGGCTCGCCGCTCAGGACCTGTCGGGCGGGCACCGACCGCAGCAGCCCCTGCATCCCGCCGGCATGATCCTGATCGGCATGCGAGATCAGCAGGATGTCGATCCTGTCGATCCCTTGATGTCGCAGATAGGGTGCCACCACCGCTTCTCCCGTATTGAAACCGCTCGGGAAACGTGGGCCGGTGTCATAGACCAAGCAATGTTGGCGCGTGCGCAGAACGCCGGCAAGCCCTTGCCCGACATCGAGCAGCGTTAGCTCGAGTGCGCCCTCCGGTGGTGTTGGAGGACGAACCAGCCAGAGCGGCAGGAGCAGCGGCACGCCAAGCCACCGGCCCGGTATCCCGCGCGGCGCCAACAGCAGCAGGCTAGCCAGCGCGGCGAGCAGCCAGACCCAGCCCGGCCTTGAACCCAAAGAGGCTGCCGCCCAAGGCCGATCCGCAGCCCAGGCCAGGCCGGCGTAGCCCTGGCTCAACAGCCAGTCCACGACCGCAAGCGGTCCAGTCCAGCCAGACACCAGGAACAGCAGCGCCGAGAGCAGGATGATCGGAAGCAACAGCCCGAACAGAGGCACCGCGATCAGATTTACCAGCGGGGCGATCAGCGAGGCGCGACCAAAGAATGCGATGAGCATCGGCAGCAGACCGAGCGCGACGGCCCATTGAGCAGCGCCCCAGCGTGCGACCAGTCCTGGCGGGCCGAGCCGCCCGCCCAGCGCATAGAGCAGCGCCGCGACGGCACCGAACGATAGCCAGAAGCCATAGTCGAGTACCGCTGCCGGATCGATCAGCAGCACGGCCGCGAGCGCCAGCAGCAACGCATTCCAAGGGCGGAGCGTTCGGCTCACGATGAGTGCGAAGAGGACCACCGCCAGCATCACCAGGGCGCGCTGGGTCGATATCGCAAAGCCTGCCAGCGCGGCATAACCGAGCGCAGCGGCCAGCGCCGCCAGGGCGCCGGCACGGGGTGCCGCGACCCGCAGCGTCAGGCCAGGGAGCCATGTCCAGACGCGCCGCACCAGCAGGAAGATGAATCCTGAGATCAGACCGACGTGCAGGCCGGAGATCGCGATCAGATGGGAGGTTCCGGTGCGTGAGAATACTGTCCACTGGGCCGGCGTCAGCGCGCCCCGATCGCCGATCACCAGGGCCGGCACCAGTGCTTCGGCGATACCCTCCGGTAGACCCTGCCGCAGACGCTCGCGCAGTGCCTGGCGCCAACGGTCGAGCCAATAGCGGCCGGGCTGGCTGGCCAGGCCGGCATTGCCCTCGTCGCTCCGGACATAGCCGGTAGCCTGGACCTGATGCCGAAACAGCCAGCGCTCATAATCGAAACCACCGGGATTGACGAAGCCGTGCCGCGGCTTCAACCGGGCCGTCAAGCGCCACTGCTGTCCGGCCTCGAGTGGCGGTGCATCGCGATACCAAGACAACCGCACGCGGCCTCGAAAATCGACGGGATGGCCCTGGTGCCTCAGATGGCTCACATCGAAGAGGAAACGCGTTCGCGCTGCATTCGCGTCCGGCAGCGACGCGATGCGCCCGGTCAGAACGACATCCTGCTTGGCGAGTGCCGGCGGAAACGGCTGACACAGCAGCCCGCAGACCCAAAGATGAGCCCAGCAAAAACCGATCACTAAGGCGGCGAGCGCCCAGCCGATGCGCCGCGCTACCAGTCCGATGCCCGCCAACAGCGATAGCAGCGCTATGGCGGCGGCCGGGGCCGGCTGCGATTGCAGTAAATAGACGCCGACGCCGATTGCGAAGCCAAGGCCGATCACTGCAAGCGGCGCCGACACCGCGCATCGCACCTGGTCGCTTTGGTCGCGCTGCGCGACGATCGCGGGCGCGCTCGGCTGGCTCATCGTCGAGGCGCTCTGGCGCTGGCGCATCCTCGGCGAGACCAACGTCGGCGGGCGTGCTACGACGCGTCGACCTCGACCAGCCGCCCCTCCTCCAATCGCCAGGTCTGACTGGTGCGGGCAGCGAGGACCGGGTCGTGTGTGACGATGACGATGCTGGTGCCGATCTCGGCGTTGAGCGCCAGCATCAGCTCGAACACCGACTCCGCCGTATGCCGGTCGAGATTGCCGGTCGGCTCATCGGCCAGCACGCAGGCGGGTCGGGTCACCAAGGCCCGAGCGATCGCCGCCCGCTGACGCTCCCCCCCTGAGAGCTCCGCCGGTTTGTGCGCGCCCCGATGGCCGAGCCCGACGCGCTCCAGCATCGCCGCTGCCCGGCCGAGCCGTTCGCGCCGGCCGACGCCGCGCATCCGGAGCCCGAACGCCACGTCATCGACCGCCGTGAGGAAGGGGAACAGCCGCTGTTCCTGGAACACCAGTACGACCCCGCGTCGTTCGGGTGCCACGTCGGTGAGGTCCCGGG
>JAAAOQ010000166.1 GCA_009908845.1 Gammaproteobacteria bacterium | reverse complement strand
GAGCTCGAGCTGACGCTAGCCGAAAAAACGGCACCGACCCTGGAGGAACGCTTCGCGCGGCGCACGATCCAGCGACTGGACCTCTACGCGTTGCCAGCAGACGACAGCGGCACGGCAACCGAGCGCGCCAGGCCCGACCGGGAGCACGAAACCGCGCAGCTCGCCCTGATCGATAAGGCCTCGCCGCATGCCCTCTTCGATCTGATGCTCACCGAGGTCTCGCCGCCGGCCGCCGGCAGTCCCGTCAGCGCGGACCCGGGGACAGTCGCCGCCGAAACGGCCCGCCTGCTATGGCAAACCGCGGCGAACTTCCACCGCTTCGTCAGCACGCCCGCAATCCGTCAAGCGTTCGGACTCACCAACGGCACACTGCATCTGGCCCTGAACTGCGACCCCTTCACTCAAGATCGTGAGAGCGTCCAGGCCCTCAAGCGCTTCCACCTCCATCTGATCTATTGGCGGGCCTCGGAGCTCGCACCGCTGCGGAAGCCGCATCGGTTCGGCGACCAGACCGACCGCTATCTAGCCCGCCAATGCATCGACCCGTTGAGTTTTATCGGCATGCGGCTGCTCGGCGAGGGGCTGCATGCGATGGATGCTATGCTCGATAGCGCATGGCCGAGTCCTGCCAACCGCACGCGCGTCGACGACGGACTGGACGCTGCCGATGGCAAGCTCGGCGATGACGCGTTCGGCATTGCGGCGCGCGCGCTCGGCGGCGATTGGCTGCATCCGGATGCCAACGCCACCTGTTCCGGTCAGCTTCCGCTCGGCGCCTTGTTGCGCCTGCCGAGCTGGGAACAGCTCGCGCACCCGGCGTTCGAGCAGCTGATCCACCGGCTGCATGGCCGTATCGGCCACATTGCGCAGGCGTTGCAGTCCGCGATGACCGGCAGCGAGCTGCCGCCGGCTCGGTGGCACCGACACCGGCTGCTGCCGTTGCCGCAGATCGCGGCGAACCTCGAGGCGCTCGAGCTCAGCGCGGCCTCGAAGGCGGATCTGCTCCAACTGGCAAGCACGCTGCGCAACCTGAGCGAGCGCTCCATGCAGCGGCTGGAGCGCGCCACGCCGTCCCAGCGTCAGCACTGCATGACGCTGAACCAGCCCTGCTATAGCCTAACCCTCGCGCCGTTCCCGCTCACGCCGTTCCCGCTCGCCCCGGCCCGATCCGACGGCGGGCGTTCGGAGATGGCCGGCGAGACGCCTCCGCTGCTCAGCATCCAACCCAAGCTGTTCTCCGGCATCGGCGGCGCCGGACTGCTGTCGCTGCCTGGGGTGCCGAGCGTGCGCGTCGTCCGTGGTCAAGGGCGCTTCTCAGCGCAGGACTGGCAACGACGCGCGCGTTTCCAAAGGGCCTTCGCTCGCTACAACAGCGCTGCGCTGAGCACAGCCGCCGACCATCACAGCGGTCTGCGCACCGGCCCGATCAGGCGTCTTCGAGATCGGGGCACTGGCTGGACAGATTAGCCGATGGAGCTTGCCGCCTACGCGCATCTGTGGATCCTGTTCTCGTTGCTGTCGGCGTTCTTCCATGCGTCGCGCCTCGCTGTCACTAAGCACCTCAGCCTGAGCCTGTCGGCGCGGGCGCTGACCCTCTATGTCAACCTCGCCAGCCTCCTGGTCACGCTACCGTTGGTGATCTGGCACCATGATTTTCCAGTCGCTGATCCGATCTATCTGCTCGTCGTCCTCATCGGCGGCCTGGTCTCCGGCCTCGGCGGCTGGTCGCTGAACATCGCGATCAAGCGCAGCGAGGTCTCGCTGGTCGGCCCCATCCTGACCCTGACACCCGCCTTCGTGATCATCATCGAGTGGCTGTTGACCGATGCGTTGCCCGGCGCACTCGGCTTCACCGGGATCGGGCTGTTGATCGCCGGCAGCTATGTGCTGGCGCTCGGCACCAGCGACGAAGACTGGCACCGACCGTTGGTCCGGCTCTTCACCAACCCGGGCAGTCTCTTCACGCTGATGGCGACGATCTGCTTCGCCACGGCCTCGACGCTCGGGCGAATCGGCATCGAACGCTCCGACCCACTCTCGTTCGCTGTCGTGGTGGCCGTCGTCAATCCGATCGTGCTCTTGACATTGTTCAGCATCCAGGACCGCCGTTTCTATCGCGAGGTGCTGCCGCCCCAGCTCATCCGCCAGGTGAAACCGCTGCTGCTGCTCGGCGTCCTGTTCGCATTGATGCGCCTAGCCGACCAGATCGCGTTGAGCATGACGCTTGCCAGCTATGCGATGGCGGTCAAGCGCACCGCAGGCCTATTCTCGGTCCTGATCGGACGCTGGTATTTCGACGAAGGCAGCACCCGCATCAAACTGGCCGGCAGCGCCATTATGCTGCTGGGGTTGTTCGTGCTGACCCAGTTGTAGCCCCGGGCACGCAGCACGCTGCTGGGAACCGCTGCGTGAGGGGACATCGATGCCAGATCGGCACCGCATCAATCAAGCCGCATCGACTCGATCGACATCGACCGAAACGGAAAGACGATGCTCACCGCCACCATAGAAGACGCCCCGGACGGGGGTCACATCCTGATAGTCGCGGCCGATCGCGGTGGTGATGTATTGGTCGCTGATCAGACAGTCGTTGGTCGGGTCGAGATCGATCCAGGAGCCTCCTTGCGCCGCATCGGGTAGATAGACCGCCAGCCATGCGTGGGAGGCATCAGCGCCGCGCAGCTTGGGCTGTCCCGGCGGCGGCAAAGTCTCCAGGTAACCGCTGACGTAGCGGGCCGCGAGCCCAAGCCCCCGCAGTGCCGAGATCGCCAGATGCGCAAAGTCCTGACAGACGCCGCGCCGCGATGCGAGCACCTCGGAGAGCGGTGTGACGACCGTCGTCGAGGTCGGGTCGTAATCGAAGTCCTGGTGGATGCGGCGGACTAGCTCCAAGGCCGCTTCGAGCAAAGGCCGGCCTCGCGGAAATGATTCACGCGCGTAATCGGCCGCTGCCGGATCGAGCACGATAGCCGGTGAAGGCAGTGCGAACAGCCGCGCCGCCAGACCTTCAGCGGAGCTCGTGCTTTGCAGCTGACTACGTACCCGGTCCCAGGGCAAGGTTTCTTTGGCGACCGGCCAGCGCGGTGGCTGCACATCGACCTCGGCCGTCGCAGTCACCCCGAGCTCCAGGTGAGATTGCTGTACCGAGAAATAATTGACCCGGTTGCCGAAGAAATCGCGGTGCTCACGGACCACCGAAGGCCAGGGATTGATCCGCAGATTGGCCGCCACGCAACGTTGGTAGAGGGTCTCGCGCGGCTTCAGATGAGCAATGCTGTGGCAAAGCGAGACCGGCCCCCCATAGCCGTAGCGGGTCACGTGCTTGACCTGATACCTCATCAGTCCCCTCCTGCCTCGCCTGCGCCGCATCCCTCCGCCGCAGCCGCGCACGCCTCCGGACGCTGCCCGATCAGGTGATGTGGTTGCTCCTCGTGGCGGAAATACTGGGCCGTAATCGCATTCGAGAGCGCACTGATCGAAGACCCGACATTGGCCAATAACCTATCGAGCGCATCGCGCAGCGTGCTGCCCTCGCTCGGGCGCGCCAAGTGATCCAGCTCCGCCAGTCGCAGTTCGGTCAGCAGGCGCAGCAAGGTCCGTTGGGCCGGTGTTCGCCGCCCGGACAGGCTGTCTCTGGGCATCTCGTCGACCAAGGTTGCCAACCGCGCAACCTGGTAGGCAACCGAGCGCGGGTTCGCCTCATCCTGCAACACCAGGTCCAACATGGCCCCGACCCGGGTACCGGCCTGATACCGGCGACGATAGGTGATCAGACTGTCGGTCACCCCGAGAACCGACTCGATCAGGATCGACTCTCCGGGCTCCGGTGTCACGCTGACGAGCGTCGCACGCAGCAGCGACGCCGTATGCGAGGTGCGCTCCAAGCGCCGGCCGGCCTCGAGAAAATGCCAACCCTCGTTATGGGTCATGTTCTCCTGCGTCAGCGCCGCAAAGGCAACCAGCGAGGTGATCAGCGGGTCCAGCAGATCGAGCGCCCGGCCGAGACCGCGCGGCGGTACTTGGGTCAGCAGACGCTGCCGGCGCTCGATGTCGTTCGTCACCCGCCAGGTGTCATTGGACAGACGCTCACGCACCGACCAAGCCGCCTGCCCCAGGGCCTGCAGGGTTTGAGGCAACGCGCCAGCTCGCCGCTGATCGCTGATCAGCGACAGGACCTCTGGCACCGGCTGCTGCAACAGCGCTTCAGCGCCCTCGCCGATGAAGCCGGGGTAGGTCTGACTCTGGTGGGTCAGCGCTGCCAGCAGCAGACGCAGGCAGGAGCTGGCATCCCCTTCGTCGGCCACACTGGAACGCTCGGTGAGCTGGATGATCAGGATACGCAGCAGTCGCACCAGACCTTCGGCGCGCTCGGCGTAACGGCCGATCCAGAATAGGTTGTCGGCCACACGGGACGAGACCTCGCTCTCCTGCACCACCGCCGGGAAACTGCCTGGCGCATTGGCATCCGGGGCGACGATCAGGGTCTCCTGACGCTCAGGCTCGCTCGCGAGCACCCAGGTATCCTTACCGAGCCCGCCGAGCTGGCTCGAGATCATCGGCGTCTCGGGGTCCAGCGCGATCCGGCTCAGACCGCCCGGCATCACCATATAGCCCTCCTGCTCGCTGACCAGGAAGCTACGCAGGACAAAGGGTCGCGGCGCCAACGCCCCGTCGATATAGGCCGGCGCCGTCGACGGCTGGACCTGCTCCTGCGCGACGTAGCGATGCGGCTCGCGCCGGATTGCCGCGACCAGCTCGGCGCGTTGCGCACGGTCGAGCTTGGCGCCAAACAGACAGCGCTGCCCCGCCGGTCCGCCGGCGGGCTTGATCACCAAGCTATCCAGGTTCGCGATCACGAAATCACGTGCCTCGCGTCGACCGCACCACCAGGTCTGGAGGTTCGGCAGCAGCAGCGGCTCGCCGAGGAGATGCTCGCACAGCGCCGGCAGAAAGGCGGTCAGGCCCGGATGCTCGAGCACCCCGCTGCCGAGCGCGTTCGCCACTGCCAGGTTGCCGGTGCGCACCGCCTGCAGCATCCCGGGCACGCCGAGCAGCGAGTCCTCGTTAAGCTCGAGCGGATCGCAGCGGCCATCGTCCACACGGCGCAGCAGCGCATCGATCCGCTCCAAGCGCCCGAGGGTGCGCAGCCACAAGGCCCCGTCGCGGACCGAGAGATCGCTGCCTTGCACCAGGTTGAAACCGAGATAGTTGGCCAGATAGGCGTGCTCGAAGTAGGCCTCGTTGCGCGGTCCGGGGGTCAGCACCGCGATCCGGGCGTGATCATCCTGCCCCGGCGCGATTCGGCCCATCGCGCGCCGCACCGAACGATAGAAACCGGCCAGCCGGTGCACATGGCTGTCGCGGAAGACGCTCGGCATCACGCGCGAGAGCACGACCCGATTCTCGAGCGCATAGCCGCTGCCGGACGGGCTCTGGGTGCGGTCCCCGATCACGCGCCAGGCCCCGGTCGTATCGCGGGTCAGATCAGCGCCGTACAGCACCAATGGCCGATCATCGGTCATCGGGGCGCCGTAGCAGGGCAGGAGGTAGCCAGGAAACCCGTCGACCAGCTCCGGCGGCAGCACCCCCTTCTTGATCAGCGAGCGTGCGCCGTAGAGGTCGCACAGCACGGCGTTCAGCAGCTCGGCGCGCTGGATCAGTCCGCGTTCGAGGCTGGCCCATTCATCGCCGCGAATCAGCAGCGGCAGCGGGTCCAGCTCCCAAGGCCGCGACATACCCTGGGGATCGCCATGGACGTTGTAGGTCACGCCATTATCGCGCACCAGCCGCCGCGCCTCCTGCCAGCGGCCGTCGATCCCGTCAGCACCGAGCTCGCGCAGGGCATCGATCAGGTACTGCCAGTGCGGACGCAGCCCGCCGTCACTGGTCCGCATCTCATCGAACTGGCCGGCGGCAGGCCGATAGCCGTCCACCAGCGGCCGTGTCTCGGACGCCTGGATACGCGACGATCCCATCAGCCTATCCGCAGCCGATCAACGGGCGGCAGCGTCCCGGGGCTCCGTCCCGCCTCAAATCGGAATGACGCGACGCTGCACTCGACCGTGCCAGCCCAGTCCAGCGCGCTTGCGGCGTAACCCGCAGCGCCCCCCCGACCAGGAGAGGGGCTAGTAAAGATAGGGGATGAACTTGGCGACACGTTGGGCGTACTCGCGATACTCAGGATGCCGCTCCGTCAGCCAAGCCTCCTCTTTGCGCGCCTTCAAATCGAAGAACAGGAATCCAACGATCAGAAGCAGCAGGTGGGACAGACTCAACGAGTACAGTATCCAGGCCAAGGCTGCACTCAGCAGGCTGGAGTAGAGGGGATGGCGCACGATACCGTAGACGCCATGCTGGATCAGCTGATTGTGATCGACCGGATACGGCAGCGGCGTCAGGTAGTCGCGGATGTGGTGAGAGCCCATCGCTCCGAGCGCCAGCGCGATCAGCGCAAAGGGTGTCGCGAGGATCACCCGCATCAGCCAAAGATCGGACAGCAGGGATGATGACAGAACCGGCTGCCAGACCGGGGTCGCTGCAAAGACGATCATCAGCACGAACTGGATCGCGACGAGCATCTCACCGCGCCGGCCGAGGCCCGGCTGCTCTCGGGGTTCGTTCATGAAGGGCTCCATTGTCGGATCATCAAGCGTATCCGCGCAGTATCGCATCGGCCGGATCAGCACGCCCGCATCCATTTCTAACCCCGACCACGAAACGGTCAGGATCCGGCCCGGCCCGCGGCCTGCTCGGCCCCCTCGGGACGCGCATCAGCAGGACCCGACTCGATGACGCGGTCGCTAGGCGCTGGACCAATCCAGCCGAGTTGCGCAAACTGTGACCATGCGCAAGTTAGCCGCCCTCGTCCTCCTCGTGATCTCTGCACCACTGACCGGCAACAACGACGGCCTCATCGACGACTTCAACGACGAGTCGTCGTCCTCGCGGCTCGGCACCGATTGGCGCCTCGTCACCGATCGCGTGATGGGCGGCGTCTCCGATGCACGGATGCAGCGCCGCAGCGTCGACGGCCAACGAGCACTCTGTCTGAGTGGAGCCGTCAGTCTCGAGAACAACGGCGGCTTCGTACAGATCAATCTCGATCTCAGTCGGTCCGGCCTGCTCGACGCCAGCGCGTTCGATGGCGTGCGCCTCGTTGCGCGCGGTAACGGTGCCGAGTACAACGTCCACCTGAAGACCCCCGCGACGCGGCTTCCTTGGCAATCCTACCGCGCGACACTGACGGCCGGGCCAGCGTGGCAAGAGCATCGACTGCCGTTCGCCTCCTTCCATCCTCATCGGCTCGTGCCGGCACTCGATCGGGCGCGGCTCAAACGCCTCGGCATCGTCGCCATCGGACGCGCCATGTCCGCCGACATCTGCATCGCCGAGATCGGCTTCTACCAAGACCCACCTGCACACTAGGCCGAGAGACCTCTGTTCGGCCACTGCCATAGCAGTGCCCGGCAACGGGGGGCGCTAAGAGCAGGCCCAGATCGGCGACTGGGTTCCGCGCTGCTTCCTTCCGGCCGACCGCAGTCACCACTCAAAGAGTCCGCCACAACCGATTCTCTCATAAGGGAATTCGGTTGCTTCTGCTCGCGCCAAAGACTCTCCTCCGGCCCCTTTCATCCAAGCCATTAGAGTCAGTATGTCAGCGCCTGATTGAACGAAGCACGCTAGGTCTCAGAAAAACAAGGTTAATCACAGGTTAAAAACAACGTTTGAAAAGTCTTCTAATTGCCTTGTCATGCAAAGAAAAATCTGAGTCACCGGCTTGACCACAGCAGCCCCCCCTCTTAACATTGGAAAAAAGTGGGGGAAGGTGGAGTTTTAGGGGGATGACCGCCTGAGGGGGGCCGGTCATGTTTCGGGGGACACAATTTCTCAACCTCGACGCCAAAGGGCGTCTCGCGATCCCGTCGCGCCAGCGCGAACGGCTTGCGCATCTCTGTGACTCCCACCTCGTGATCACCGCCCACCCGCAGCGCTGCCTGCTGATCTATCCGGAGCCCGGTTTCGCCGAGCTCGAACGCAAGCTCAACGCAATGCCGGCGCATCTCAAGGAAACCACTGCATTGCAGCGTTTACTCATCGGCTACGCCAACGACGTGGAGATGGATGCACAAGGGCGGGTGCTGCTGACGCCAGCGCAGCGCGAATACGCGTCGTTGGATAAGCGCGTCGCCCTGGTCGGCATGGTCAACCGCTTCGAGGTCTGGGATGAGGCTGCTTGGCAGGCCACGATCAAGGAAGCCGAGGAGGTCGACCTCTCGCGCCTGGCTGAAAACCCGGAGACAGCGTCGTTCTCGTTCTAGCGGACAAAACGAAACCAACGGTCTCTCCTCGGAAGACCATGCCCACGCCGCCGCGCGAGGGAACTACGCAAGCAATGACGTCGCACGAGCACAAACCGGTTCTATTGGAAGAGAGCATGCAAGCGTTGGCAGTCAAAGCAGATGGCCTCTATCTCGACGGTACCTTCGGCCGCGGCGGCCATGCGCGCGCGGTGCTAGACCGGCTTGGCACCGCTGGGCGGCTATTGGCTGTGGACCGTGATCCTGAGGCCGTCGATGCTGGCGCGGTGCTCGCCCAGAACGACTCGCGGTTTGAACTGGAACAAGCGCGCTACACCGCGCTGCCCAGCCTTGCGCGTGCGCGCGGCTGGGAGGGCCGCATCAGCGGCGTCCTGCTCGATCTCGGTGTCTCATCGCCACAGCTCGACGCCGCCGAACGCGGCTTCAGCTTCAATCAGGACGCGCCGCTCGATATGCGCATGGACCCCGGCGCTGGACCCACCGCCGCGGCCTGGCTTGCCGCAGCGGGCGAGCAGGAGATCGCGCAGGTCTTAAAAGAGCTTGGCGAAGAGCGTTTCGCACGCCGAATTGCACATCGTCGCGGCGCGCTCGGCGGGCGCCATCACCAGGACCGGTCAGCTCGCCGCACTGATCGAGCGCAGCGTGCCAACCCGCGAGCCAGGCAAGCACCCGGCCACGCGCAGCTTTCAGGCCATCCGAATCAAGATCAACAACGAGCTCGATGAGCTGCGCGCCTTCCTGGCCGAGGTCTGTGACCTGCTCGTTGGCGGCGGCCGGCTCGTCGTGATCAGCTTTCACTCGCTCGAAGATCGGATCGTCAAGCGCTTCATCCGCGAGCAGGCGCAAGGGACGGTGATACCCAAAGGGGTGCCGGTGCGCGACAGCGAGCTGCCCCGCCGGTTGCGCGTGCTCGGCCGCGCCATCCATCCGGATGCATCCGAGATCGCACTGAACCCGCGTGCCCGAAGCGCGGTCATGCGCGTCGCGGAGCGCTGCCCATGAACACGAGCGGTTGGGGCGTCGCGCAACTCCTCGGGATCGGCCTACTCGGCCTGGCGGTCGTCGCCAGCGCAACGGCCGTCGTCTATGTCAAGTATCTGACGCGGAGCGAATTCGTCGACCTGCAGGCGGTGCGCGCCGCGCGCGACGCGCTCGACGTCGAATGGGGCCGACTGCGTATCGAGGAGGCCGCAATGAGTACCCACACACGCGTGGAACAGACCGCAAGGCGCTCGTTGAAGATGCACCTGCCGCGTGCCGGCGAGCTCCGTGTGGTTGAGGTAACCGCCAATGACTAGGGCTGACTTCCAACGCGCCTCTCACGCCAGCCCAACCGACCGCGCGACCGCTCGGGCACCGCGTTTTACCCGCAGACGCCTGGTGGTGGGGCTGCTGCTCTTGACGGCGTTCGCGTCCGTCACGGCAAGTGCCTTCTATCGCCAAGTCGTCGAGACCGACTTCCTCAAGAATCAAGGAGCGAAGCGTTTCCTGCGCGACCGCGAGATCCCGGCCAGACGGGGCGTCATCATGGATCGCCACAACGAGCCGCTGGCAATGAGCACCGCGGTCTCGACCATCTGGGCCGATCCGCAGTTGCTGATCGAGCGTCCTGACGCCCTCGCATCGCTCGCACGCGCGCTCGAGGAGCCGCAGGCCGAGGTCGCAGCCAGGATTCGCGATTACGCCGAGAAAGGGCGCCGTTACATGTACCTCAAGCGGCGGGTCGAGCCCTATTGCGCGCGCGCTGTGGAGGACGTCGTCGAAACCTATCGGCTCGGCGGCATCGGCATGGATACCGAATATCGCCGTTTCTATCCGGGCGGCGAGATCTTTGCCCAGCTTATCGGGTTCACTGGCATCGATGATCAAGGGCAGGAAGGCATCGAGCTAGTGCGCAACGACGAGCTCAAGGCCACTCCCGGCAAACGGCGTGTGATCCAGGATGGCCATCGACGCATCGTCGAAGAGGTCGAGCAGTTGCGCGCACCCGCCCACGGCGAGGACATCGTGCTCAGCGTCGATCAGCGCCTGCAGTTCCTCGCCTACCGCGAGCTCAAGCGCGCCGTCGAGACGCATCGGGCCGTCGGTGGCTCGGCAGTGCTGCTGGACGTGCGCACCGGCGAGATCCTCGCACTGGTCAACCAACCCTCGTTCAACCCTAACCAGCCCCGGCGCGAGTCAGCCGAGCAGCGCCGCAACCGCGCGCTGACCGATGTGCTCGAGCCCGGCTCGACGATCAAACCCTTCGTGGTCGCCGCCGCCCTCGAGCGCGGCGTCGTGCATCCGCACACCCGGATCGACACCGACCCGGGCTTCTTGCGCGTAGGCCGCAACCGCGTACGCGATTACCGCAACCTTGGTCAACTCGATACCACCAGCATCATCGCCAAGTCGAGCAACGTCGGTATCGTCAAGATCGCCCAACAGATGGATCACTCGGTCCTTTGGCATCTGTATCGGCGTATTGGCTTCGGGTCAAAGACGGAGGCCGGCTTCCCAGGCGAACGGACCGGCTTTCTCCCGCACTATGATGGCTGGTCAGACTTTGAACACGCCACCCTTGCCTTCGGCTACGGTCTGAACGTCACCACTCTGCAGCTGGCCCAGGCCTACGCCATCCTCGCAGCGGATGGCATCAGTCGCCCGATAACCCTGTTCAGACGCGACCGCGTCCCAGAGGGCGAGCGCGTCTTCGCGGCAGAAACAGCCAAGAGCGTCAGGCTAATGCTGGAGGCCGTGGTGTCTCAGGAAGGCACGGCCCGCCGAGCGGCGATCCCCGGCTACCGGGTCGCGGGCAAGACCGGCACCGCGAAGAAGGCAACCCCGCAGGGGTACGTCGACGGCAAATACCAATCGGTCTTCGTCGGCATGGCTCCAGTCAGCCAGCCGCGTTTCGTCATGGTGGTGATGATCGACGAGCCAGGCGGAAAGGATTACTACGGGGGCCTGGTCGCGGCACCCACCTTTGCCAATGTGATGCCGGCTGCGTTGCGTCTTTACAGCATACCGCCTGACGACCCCAATCATCCGCTCATCCTGACCTCCGCCGCGGAGACGGCGCGATGAAGGCCCCGGTGACAGCGCGGGGCGGAGGCAGCTTTCAAGCTCGGCTGCACGCTCTTGCAGGGCGTGCGCCGTCGCAGCGGCTGATCCGCGCAGCGATGCAAGGGCAGGCGCAATGACCCAAAGCGTGGATCAAGAAAAGACAGGCAAAACGGCGATGTGGACGATCGGTGAATCGGCAAAGGCGATCGGGGGGCAACTCCTTGGCGATGATCTAGCATTCGACGGTGTCACCACGGACAGCCGGGGCGACTGTCGCGGCCAACTCTTCGTCGCCCTTCGCGGAGAGCGCTTCGACGGGCACGACTATCTGGCCGACGCAGCGGCCAACGGAGCGGCAGGGGCGATGGTCGACCAGCGCGTCGACGGCAGGCTTCCACAGCTGCTCGTCGACGACACCCGCCTCGGGCTCGGCCAGCTCGCCGCAGCCTGGCGTGACCGGATCGATGCCCGGCTGATCGCAATCACCGGCAGCAACGGCAAGACCACCGTCAAGGAGATGACCGCGGCGATCCTGGCGCAAGCTGGGCCGACTCGAGCCACCCAAGGCAATCTCAACAACGACATCGGCATGCCGCTGACGTTGCTCGCGGCGCGCGATGAGCGTTACCTGATCCTCGAGATGGGCGCCAACCATCATGGCGAGATCGGCTACCTCACCGATATCGCCCGCCCCGATGTGGCACTGATCACCAACGCCGGCCGCGCGCATCTCGAGGGCTTCGGCAGTGTCGAGGGGGTTGCCCACGCCAAGGGCGAGATCGCGCGCGGACTGCCCGCGAACGGCACCTTCGTGGTCATGGCCGATGTGCCCTGGACCCCGCTCTGGGAGGAGTTGGCCGAGGGGCGGCCCTTGCTCACCTTCGGCACCGGACCAACTGCCCAAGTGCGGGCCGATGAGCAAGCCATCACGCAGATCTGGGATGAGAAGGGCTTTCGCACCCGCTTTACTGCATCGATCGACGGCGCCCCGCTCGAGATCGGCCTGCAATTGGCCGGAGCGCACAATGTGCGCAACGCGCTCGCCGCGATCGCCGGCACCACCGCGCTCGGCATCGATCCGGTACTGATCCGCAGCGGCCTCGAGCAGCTGGTGCCGGTTCCGCGCCGGCTGCAACCGCGACGCACAAGCGCGAACGCGCGACTGATCGACGACAGCTACAACGCCAACCCCGACTCGCTCCTGGCCGCTGTCAGTGTGCTGACCGCAATCGAGGCAGGTGACGGCGGTCGCCATCTGCTGGTGCTCGGCGACTTCGGCGAGCTCGGCCCGGACAGCGCGGCCGTGCACCGCGAGATGGGCGCCAACGCCCGCGCTGAAGGCATCGATGCGCTCTACGCAGTCGGCCCGTTGAGTCGGCACGCCGCCGAGGGCTTCGGCGACCAGGGCCGCCACTTCGCGAATCAGGATGCGTTGATCGAGACCCTGCTTGCCGAGACCAGCGAGCAGGACCTCCTGCTGGTCAAAGGGTCCCGCGCCTCGGCGATGGACCGGGTCGCCGACGCCCTGTGCACGCATCCCTCGCGCATGGAGGGCGCCTGAGCATGCTGTTGTTACTGACCGACTGGCTGAGCCAATTCGAGAGCGGCTTCACCGTCTTCCGCTACCTGACGCTGCGGGCCATCCTCGGCGCGCTCACCGCATTGGCGATCTCGCTGTTGATCGGACGCCCCCTCATCCGTTGGCTGAGCACCTACAAGGTCGGGCAAACCGTTCGCAGCGATGGTCCCGAGAGCCATTTCTCGAAGGCGGGCACACCGACCATGGGCGGGACCCTGATCCTGGTCTCGATCGCGGTGAGCACGCTGCTCTGGGCGGACCTGAACAACCGCTTCGTTTGGGTGGTGCTGCTGACCACGATGGCCTTCGGTGCAATCGGGCTCTTAGACGACTACCGCAAGCTGGTGTTGCGCGACCCGAAAGGCCTGGCGGCCCGGTGGAAGTATCTCTGGCAGACCGTGGCCGGACTCGCAGCGGCCTTCTATCTCTACTTGAGCGCTTCAACGGCCGGCGAGACGGCGCTGCTGGTGCCCTATCTCAAGGAGGTCAGCATCCAGCTCGGGCCTTGGTTCGTGCTGTTTGCCTATCTGGTGATCGTCGGCTCCAGCAATGCGGTGAACCTCACCGACGGGCTCGATGGCCTCGCCGTGCTGCCCTCGGTGATGGTCGCCGGCGGACTCGGCATCATGGTCTATGCCGCCGGCAACATCGAGATCGCGACCTATCTCAAGATCCCGTATGTCCCGGACGTCGGAGAGGTCGTGATCTTCTGCGGCACCTTGGCCGGGGCTGGGCTGGGCTTCCTCTGGTTCAACACCTATCCCGCTCAGGTCTTCATGGGCGACGTCGGCGCACTCGCGCTTGGGGCCGCGCTCGGCGCGGTCGCGGTGGTCGCCAAGCAAGAGATCGTGCTCTTCATCATGGGCGGTCTCTTCGTGCTCGAGACGCTGTCGGTGATGCTGCAGGTCGCCTCGTTCAAGCTGACCGGTAAGCGCATCTTCCGGATGGCGCCGCTGCATCACCACTACGAGCTCAAGGGATGGCCAGAGCCGCGGGTGATCGTGCGTTTCTGGATCATCACCGTGGTGCTGGTCCTGTTGGGTCTTGCGAGCCTTAAGATCCGATGATGACCCCGGCACCAGAAGCGGACGGCAGCCGCGCCGTCAAACGCAAGACGGTCGTCGTCGGACTCGGGGCCACCGGTCTTTCGTGCGCGCGCTGGCTGCACCGGCAAGGGACTGAGGTCGCGGTCTTGGATTCCCGGAACCAGCCGCCGGCGTTGGGGCGATTGCAGCAGGAGCTCCCGGACGTGGCCGTGATGCTCGGCGGCTTCGACGACACCCTGTTGATCTCCGCCGACGAGATCGTGGTCAGCCCGGGCGTCCCGATCAG
>JAAAOQ010000245.1 GCA_009908845.1 Gammaproteobacteria bacterium | reverse complement strand
TCGGAAGCGAATCCGTCGTGGTCGGGTTGGTCGTGCTCGCGTTTGCCGCAGCGACACTGATCGTCGGCGTGCTTCCGGAGCCGGTCTGCACGAGCTCGAACACCGACGCGAGCTCCGCGATGGATTGTTGGCGGTTGTTGATAT
Organism: Gammaproteobacteria bacterium; assembly: GCA_009908845.1. Taxonomy (GTDB): domain Bacteria; phylum Pseudomonadota; class Gammaproteobacteria; order Chromatiales; family Chromatiaceae; genus Lamprobacter. The sequence goes on along the minus strand of JAAAOQ010000245.1, from coordinate 14,341 downwards.
TGAGCTCGAGCGCCTGCATGACCGCCGCGTCGATTAACGGCGGGATATCCGGAAGAAACGTTGAGATCGGCTCGAGCGCCTTGCCGGTGATGCGCTCGTGCGCCGGCGTCGGCATCTCGCCGGTCAAGCAGTAATACTGGATTGCGCCCAGGGCATACACATCAGAGCGGGCGTCGGTGCCAGTGCCGAGTACTTGCTCGGGAGGGCTGAATCCTTGTGAGACAGCACGGCCGATCGTTCGCGTGGCCGTATCCGGCGACGCCTCCTTGGCGATGCCGAAATCGATCAGCATCACACGATCATGCTCGTCGAGCAGCACGTTGTCCGGCTTGAGGTCGCGGTGCACCACTGGCGGGTTCTGGCCGTGGAGATACTCCAAGGCGGCGCAGAGCTGACGCATCCAGGGCAACAGGACGAAGAGCGGAATCCGGCCACCGCGGCGCTCCTTCTCGATACGCAGCGTCCGGTCGCCTCCAAACTCCAAGACCTGATAGACCATGCCGTCCGACTCGAAGCGATCGCTGATGTCGGGGATGGCAGGGTGATTGAGACGGCCCAGCAGGCGCGTCTCATACTCGTCGAACATCAGCGCCGGCACCTCCTTCAGCGCCCGTCGCTTGCCATGGAGGAGCTCGTCGTCGACCAGGTAGGTCACGCCAAACCCACCTTTCCCGAGCACGGCCACGACACGATAGCGACCGTGGACCAGGGTGCCGGTATCCAGCAGCATACCGAGTACCCCCCGCACTCCGCCGGTCGGAAGGGTGTCCAGATGGGCTAACTCGATCCCGCAGTCGCCGCAACGATAGTCGCGCTGCGGGAGTTCCTCCCCCAGGTTGGCGGCGCCGCATTTCGGACAGCGCTTAACGGCTTCGGAGTCGGTCATGATGAGTCTCCAGGGGGCCGACTGGAACTCGGTCGCCGCGCAGCCAGGCTAGTCACCGCAGTCTGACTCGTTGCGAACGCCATGCTAGGTCCGCCGATCCTTCAGCTTCAGACCGATCAGCGTAATGACGAGAAAACCGAGCGTCTGGGCACCGAGATAGAGCAGATCGGTTTGCCACTCGCCGCTTACGGCGATCACCGGTGCGCCTGTGTGATCACGAATCGCGAGTAACGCTGGATCAAGCGTGGCGCGCATCGCATCGATCCCCCAGTAGGCGACCACGAGCACACGGGCGATATCTTCGACCACACCGGAGAGTGGCACCACCGAATTGGAGAGGATGAACTGCGGGATCAGCAGCAGCGGCAACGCGGCGATCGCCTTGTCATTGGAGTTCACGAACGCACTGATCGCGAGCCCCATTGCAGTCGCAGCAAAGCCGGACAGGAACAGCGTCAATAACCGATCCAAGAAGGGTCCGTCCAGATCGAGCATCACGGTCGTAATAGCCAAGAAGCTCGCAACCTGGACCAGGCAGAGCACCGCAAGTGGTAACAGCTTACTTGCTAGATAGGGCGCCAGGGTCACGGTGACCGAGCGTTCGCGCAGATAGACCGGCAGCTCCTTAACGATCTCGCGCGCCGAGTTGATACATCCGAACCAGATAGACGACAGCACCAGCACGAAGGCGATCTGGCTCTGCGCCGCGGCCTGCTCGATCGGCTCGCCATTGGTATCGAACACCGCACCGACGACCAACGCGATCAATGGCGCCTGCAGCAGCAGCACCAGCAGGTTGATCCGATCGGCGAGCAGCAGGTCCACATAGCGCCGAGTCAAGGTCAAGGTCTGACGTAGATCGAACAGCCGGAAGCGGCGCTTGCGCTGCTGGGTCGAGCTGTCTGTCGAGCCGTCTGCCGCCGAAGGCAGATTCGCGACTCGGTCAGCGACGTAGCGCTGGTAATGGGGCGATTCGACGAAGCGCTGATGCCAAGCCGACGCCGACTCGTTCTCAAGCGCTTCGTAGACGTCCGATAGGCGGTTGACCCCGAAATGCCCCGCACCCTCTGCGGGCGGGCCGTAGTAGACCAATTGCCCACGATGCAACAGGGCGACCAGGTTGCAGGCGTCGATATTCTCCAGGCTGTGGGTCACGCAGGCCACGGTCTTACCATCGGCCGCGAGGCTCGCGAAGAGCCGCATCATGCGCTTGTCGGTGCCGGCATCGAGTCCGCTAGTCGCTTCGTCGAGGAACAGGAGCAGGGGGTTTGCAACCAGCTCGACCGCGAGGCTGACACGCTTGAGCTGTCCGCCGCTGAGTGGCTCCGGCGTATCGACCGCAAGCTCGGCCTTCTCCTGGAGCCCGACCTTCTCGAGCAGCCCGTCGATGATCGCGTCGATCTCGGGTCCGCTGGTGTCAGGAGGCAATCGCAACCGGGCCGTGTAGCGCAGCGCATTGCGGACCTTGATCTTGCGATGGACGATGTCCTGCTGCGGCACATAGCCGATACCGGCGCGGAAGAGATCGAAGGAGCGATAGAGATCGACCCCGTTGTAGGTAACCTGCCCGGATGAGGCCGGCCGGCGGCCATTGAGCGCATCGAGCAGTGTCGACTTGCCCGATCCGCTGGTGCCGAAGATCACGACGAACTCGCCGGGCTCGATCACTAGATCGATTCCCGACAACAGGTAACGCGGCTCACCAGTGGTGCGGTCGGTCACAACGCGACTCAGCGCCTGTGCCGCGACCCGAACCCGGTTGCCGGCCTCAGCGGGAACAAGCGCCGTCCCGGTGAAGAGGTACACGAAGCTCGCGAAGGCAATCCGGTCACCCGGATGGATCGGCGTCGGCCCCGCAATCCGAGCACCATTGACCCAGGTGCCGTTGGTGCTCTTGAGATCCTCGACGAGGACCGAATCCTCGCGAAGCGACAAGCGAGCATGCTCGCGCGAGATCAGCGGCGAGTCGATCTGTAAGCCGCATCCCGCAAGACGGCCGATAACCAGGTCGTTACCCTGCATCGCTGCAGCCTGGCCATCCCTTGCGGAACCCTGCGTTTGCTCGGCAACGGCCTCGGAGGCGAATCGGACCTGAATCAATGTCTCGCCAAAGGCAATCCAATCGCCATCGGACAACGAGGCCGGACCGGTCACCGGCGCCCCGTTGATCAGCAGCGGCGCATCATCCTCGGGCGCCAATTGCACCCGGCCACCGAGTAGATGCAGCCTCCCGTGCAAAGGCTGGACACCCCGACCGGAGAGCTGGATCGAATTGGCCTGGTCGGCCCCGATCGCATAGCTGGAGCTTGGCGTCAGCTCGACCTCTGCAAGCGAACGGCGCGCGGTTCTAAACTCGACCCGTTTCAACCATGGCTCCTGAACAATCGATGCCATTTATGACCAGTCTCGAGTCGATCTGATCATCTCCTCCGCCGCTAGGCCATCCTAGGCCGGACCTCATTCCCGATTGAGGTCAAAGCGGACCAGAACTAGCGGCGCATCTCCGATCGCAGACTATACCGATCTTAGCCGTGACGCCAGATGTCGGTGTGGTTTATTGCGGCGAGCGCAACGTTAGCGAATCGTCTCCCGCGTGCGTCCATCCCAGCCGAGTGCCTCAGCTCGATCTCCCGCAGCCAGCGTTTGCCCGTGCTCTAGAGGGCCTCCTACTGGGCGCAGCATGGCGCCAATGCGCAGCGGCGGCAGCCCGAGACGCTCCCGGTAGAAGACTCGGTAGGTCAGCACCCGGCGCACGTACTGACGCGTCTCGGCATAGGGGATATCGGTTAGCCAGAGATCACCGGGGATCGGCTCGTCCGGCAGCCAACGGCTGACCGCAGTGGGCCCGGCGTTATAGGCCGCACTGGCGACCAGCGGATGGCCGTCGAAACGCTCGGCCATCTCTGCGAGGTAGGCACTGCCGAGGACGATGTTCAGCGCAGGATCGATCAGCTCGATCCGCTCGGGCTCGTCGCGGCCAAGCTTTCCCGCGACCTCACGTGCGGTCGCCGGCATCAACTGCATCAAGCCTATCGCGCCGGCATGAGAGGCGATATCGGGATCGAATGCGCTTTCTTGACGGATCACCGCGTAGACCCAATCCGGCGGCAAGTCCTGCCTTTGGGCCGCCGCATCGACTAGATGCGCGTAGGCCAGCGGGAAGCGCAGCTCCATGTCGTCCCAGTAGGCGGCGCGCGCCAGTGTCAGGATCGACTCGTTGGTCAGGCCGAGCTTCGCCGCCGCAGCGGCGGCAACCAGCTTCTCATCGCGCCCGAGTAACCGGGTCAGTTCACGCCACTCGCGGCGCACGTCGGTCTGGCGACCCAGATCCCGCAGCGCCCGGACTCGGGCAATCGTCGCCGAGGCGAGCAACCGCTCAACGGCCTCGACGTCCACCGGCACCGGTCGGTGGTCGAGCGCGGGCTCGCGACCGATCAGCTCAGCCGCGAGGAACCCCCAGAGGGTCCGCTCAGCAGCAGCAGACTCAAACGCATGAGCGGCTGCCTTCCGCGCGGCCGGCTCGGCTCCCGCAACGCGCATCAACGCCTTGCCCAGCCAATAGCGCCATTTGCCCAGCGGATCAGCCGCATCGGGCAGCACGCGAGCCCAGTCCGCGAGCCGCGCCCAAGCCCGCAACCGAAGCGCCACCCGCAACCTCTCACGTTGCAGCTCGAGATTGTCCGCTCGCGGCTGCAGCCTGTCGAGATAATCTAGACCTGCCGGATCGCCCGCCTCGGCGAGCGCCATGCCGATCGCCGCATCCGCGCGCTCGGCCAGCACCGGCGTCAGCTTCTCTGCCGCCTCGAGCGAGGCCCGAAGCAACAGCGCCTTCTGCGCGGAGTCCTGCGCGAGACGCTCAAGCCCGTGCACCAGGATCTGTTGACGCCGGCGAGGGTCCGCCACCAGCTCGCCCGTGACCGGCCGCTCCAACAGCAGCGCAGGCCGCTGATGGACAGCGAGCAAGAGGTCGAGCCAGGGTCTCTCGGGCGAAGGCAGATAGCGCCCTTGGAACTCGGCCACTCCCGCGTTGCCGCGCTCGAGCGCCAGCTCGATGCGTTCCCAGACCAGCGCAGCAGTCAAGCCGCCGACATCCGACCAGGCCGCGAACAACGGATCACAGGCGGCTGGAAGCGATCGGCCAGTCAGATAGAGCTCGGAGAGCCGGTCAAAGGCCGCCTGTTGGCGCCCGGTCGCGAGCAGCGCGCGCCGGTACCAGCATGCACGCGTCTCAGAACCGTTATCGACGTAGGCAGCGAGATAGTCGGTCCAGCGCCGCTCGCGGGCCAATCGCTTGAGCCAGTCGCGCCGCAACCGTTCGGCTGGCGCTGTACCCTGATGACGATCGAGAAAGCTGAGCACCTCGTCTGCGTTCGCCGCTCCGAGACGTTGTTGCAGCTCAGCACGCAGCAGTTCGGCCTGCAGCGGATGCCCCTGCAGGCTTTGCACCAGTTCCGAGAACCGCGTGCGATCACCGGCCTCCAGGGCCGCCTGCGCGGCCTGGAAGCGCGCGGCGGGCGGCTGCTCCAACGCCGTCTGCGCACCGGCTTTGGTCGATGCAAAGGCAAGCGCAATCCCGACCCACAGCAGCACCGCCAATGCTAGACGGTACGGCTGACCGCACCAACGCCTCACGCCAGGCAATCCTTGGCCGCTCATGGTGAGCCGACGCGGTCTTTGGCGATGCTGGCGGCCGCGACTGTTCCCGATCTTGCTTATGCGGTCACGGCAAAGCGAAGCCGGACACCCCCCCAGGCTCCAGCAGGGGTCGCGCGGCTCGCTGTGCCAACACATGCGCATACGGTACAGAGCCGAGCCGACCGGTAGCCCGAGGAAGGGCCTGCGCCACGACACGAGGGATGATCTGGTCGTCGACCGTTCTGGCCCGATTGATTTGTCGCAAAAAGCGTTCATCTGCGCACCGTAACCAGCCCACGCTGAGCCAGCTGAATTCCCATGACCGCCGTTGCAAGCCCCGACATCGACCGCTTGACTGAACTACTGCGCGACGCCGCTCGCGAGGAGCTGCTCCCGCGCTTCGGGCGGCTCGGCTCCAGCGAGAAGTCCGACGGCTCCCTCATTACCGAGGCCGATACAGCCGTGCAGCAGCGGCTTGGCGCAGCGTTGGCCAGTCATTGGCCAGCGATTCCATTGCTCGGCGAGGAGATGTCGGCCGCCGACCAGGCACGACGACTCGCCGATGCAGAGGCCGGGCTCTGGTGCCTCGACCCGCTCGACGGCACTAGCAACTTCGCCGGTGGCTTCCCCGGATTCTGCATCTCGCTGGCGTTGCTGCGGGCCGGGCGCGGCGAGCTCGGCCTGGTACTAGACCCGGTACGCGACGAGTGCTTCAGTGCTGCAGAAGGCCGAGGCGCCTACCTTAACGGCCAGCCGATCGCGCCCTATGCGCCGGGTGCGCGCCTGCGCGACTGCCTGGCGGTGATCGACTTCAAGCGGCTTCCGCCAGCGCGCGTGCCCGGTTTGTTCGGCCCCGAGTCGTTTCGTTCCCAGCGCAACCTGGGCGCCGTTGCACTGGAATGGTGCTGGCTTGGTGCCGGGCGCTTCCAGCTCTATCTGCACGGCGGCCAGGGGCTCTGGGATCATGCCGCCGGCCGGCTGATCGCCAGCGAGGCCGGCGCGGCAACGCGGCTCTTCGCGCGTGATGCCGCTGAGCCGTCGACGTTGCTGTCGCTCGAGAAGCGCGTCGCCGTCGGCGCCGCCAACGAGCAGCTCCTCGAGCAGTGGCTCAACCGCGTTCAACTGCCGTTTGACAACAGCTGAAACACCCGATTGCACAACCACGCCTTTGACGACGAGGACAACCGATGAGTGATGCATTCTCCAACCAAGATATGGACCTGAGCAGCGGGATCGCTGCATTCGAATCCAAACAGTTCTCCCGCGCCGCCGGGCTGCTGGGCCCGCTGGCCGAGGCCGGTGATCCAGAGGCCCAGTATCGTGTCGCGATCATGGCGCAAAACGGTCTTGGCATGGTGGAAAACCCGCTACAGGCCTACAAGTACATGCGGGCCGCAGCCGAGTCCGGTCTCGGGGTCGCTCAGCATGGACTCGGCTTCATGTATATGGAAGGCGAATGCACCGACAAGGACCCAGCGAAGGCCGTAAACTGGTTCAAGAAGGCTGCCGAACAAGGGCTTGCCGGCTCCCAGACCACCCTCGCGATGATGTATGAGGAGGGACGCGGCGTCGAGAAAGATCCCGAGGAGGCGCGCCGTTGGTATCGCATGGCGGGCTTCGACGACAAGTAGCCGCGCCACGGTCCTGAACGACGGCCGGCGGCCCTGCCTTGCAGCCAAAGACCCCCGCAAGGCGCACAGCAGGCGCCGAACAGCTGCTCAACAATGTTGGCGCTGTCGCCGACGCTGGGCGGCTTCGGCGAGCTGCTCCAGTATCGGCGCCGTCCCCTCCCAAGCGATGCAGGCATCGGTGATACTCTGACCATAGACCAGATCGCCGCCAGCGGTCAGGTTTTGTCGCCCACCGACCAGATTGCTCTCGATCATCGCCCCACAGATCCTTGTCTCACCGCGGGCGACCTGGCCGGCCACGTCCTCGGCGACGCGCGTCTGCTTGTCGGGCTGCTTACGGCTGTTGGCGTGACTGAAGTCGATCATGATCTTCGGCACCAGACCCGAGTCTTGGATCGCATTGGCCGCGATGTCGACGCTCTCGGTGTCGTAGTTCGGTCGACTGCCCCCGCGTAGGATCATGTGGGTATCCTCATTGCCGGTGGTCGAGAATATCGCCGAGTTCCCCTCCTTGGTCAGGGACATGAACACATGCGGGCGCGCTGCCGCATGGATCGCGTCGATCGCGACCTTGACGCTGCCATCGGTCGCATTCTTGAAGCCCACCGGACACGACAGCCCCGATGCCAGCTCGCGATGGCCCTGGCTTTCAGTCGTCCGCGCACCGATCGCGCCCCAGCTCACCAGGTCCGCGATGTATTGAGGGCTGATCAGATCCAGGAACTCGGTGCCGGCTGGCATCCCGAGATCGTTAAGGTCGAGCAACAGCTGGCGCGCGAGCCCCAGCCCCTTGTTGATCTCGAAGCTTCCGTCCAGGTTCGGATCATTGATCAGTCCCTTCCAGCCGACCGTGGTCCGCGGCTTCTCGAAGTAGACCCGCATCACGATCAGCAGCCCGTCGCTGAGCGCTTTGCGCAGCTCGACCAGCCGCTCGGCGTACTCCAGCGCAGCGGCAGGATCATGGACCGAGCAAGGGCCGACCACCACAAGCAGCCGGTCATCCTCCCCATGCAGGATGTGCTGAATCGCTCGGCGCGTGTCATGCACCGTCTTCGCTGCCGAGTCCGTGATCGGGAATTGGACGTGAAGGTCTTTCGGCGCGATGACCTCTTTGATAGCGCGAATGCGCAGATCGTCTGTTTCGTAACGCATGCTTAGCCGTGGTGCAACTGAACTGCACCTTTGTCGTTGTGAACGTTCCATTATGCCCGGGGTTCAGACCGCACCGCCATGCATACGACACCCGGCGCGGCCCACCGCGAGCGTATCCGATACGCAGATCGGCGACGACGTCAATGAACGATCATGCAGCGCAATGGTCCAGCCATCGGTAGAATCCGCGCTCCTCGCACGTACTTCGCCGAGGCCGCCCGGTTGCGGCCAAACCTTTCGGCCCAATTTTTGCTTCTTGCGTACGCCGTAAGCCGGCCGCCGTTTCGCACTGCACGGCGCACCTTGCGGTCCGATCTCAGACCCAAACAGCACTTCCGCATGACCTTGAACCGTTCCAACTCAGTCCATGGCCCCCGCTTTGAGCACCCGCAACGGCCTCCATCCTTAAGCCGCCGCTGGTGGAGCAGATCGTCCGCCCGCAGCCGGCGCGCCAAGCCATTGGTGAGACTCGACCACAGGGTCGAGATCGACGGGGTGTGGCCATGACTGACCGGTTGCCTCCGAAGAGGCGAACGACGGGCACCCAACGCCCAGGCTCAAACGCAAAACGCTCCAACGCGGGGGTTGACGATCGCCCTGAGCAGCCGCTCTCCGACTGGGCAGAGGAGATCTACACCGCACCACCGCGGAATCAGCAGCGCGACGATGTCGACGCCCGGGTCACGGTCAGCACCCGGCTGCGCAAGCCTAGGGTGTACCTGACCGCACCGAGCACGGTCGAGCGCATGGACCTGGAGCGCTATATGGGCCGCTGGTACGAGATCGCGCGGTTACCCTACTTCACCCAGCGCCGCTGCACCCAGGACGTGCACGCTGATTATCGGCTCGGTGACGACGGCATGGTCTACGTCACCAACCGCTGCACCCACGCCGACGGCGGCATCGGCACCGCCCAGGCCATCGCGCGGCCTGTCGATTCCACAGCGAACACCCGGCTGGAGATCAGCTTTCGGATGCTCTACGGCGTGCATGTGCTCTGGGACGACTACTGGGTGATCGGACTTGGCACCGATTACGAGTATGCGTTGGTCGGGCAGCCCTCACGCCGCCGCGGCTGGGTGCTTGCGCGCGACCCAAGCCCGGCGCAGGCCGACATCCAACGTTGGCTCGATGAGTTCGAGTCCAAAGGCTTCCCAGCCCAGGCATTCGAACGCACGCATCAAAGCGGTCAGGTTTGAACCTGGAGCACCTCACCATCATGGAACGCTCGTATCGGCTCGTCGTCTCCTGCCCTGATCAGGTCGGCATCGTTGCCGCCGTCAGTGATTTCATCGCCCAGCACGGGGGCTGGATCACCGAGGCGCACCATTACTCGGACCCGGAGAGCGAATGGTTCTTTATGCGCTATGTGGTGCGGGCGGCCTCGCTGCCGTTCGGAGAGGACCGCTTCCGAGCGCTATTCGAGCCGATCGCGACCCGCTTCGCAATGCACTGGTACCTGACCGACACCGGCGTCAATCGCCGGGTGGTCCTACTCGCCAGCAAGCAGGCGCACTGCCTCTCGGACCTACTCTATCGCTGGCGCAGCGGCGAGCTCGAATTCGATATCCCTTGCGTGCTCTCCAACCATGAGGACTTGCGCGATTACGTCGCCTGGCACGGGATCGATTATCAGTATCTCCCGGTCAACCCAATCGATAAGGCGCCACATTTCCGGGCCGTCAATGCGGCGATCCGGTCCGCCCGCGCCGATGTGATCGTACTGGCCCGCTATATGCAGATCTTGCCGCCGGAGCTATGCGAGCAGTATCCGGGCCGGATCATCAACATCCATCACAGCTTCCTGCCCTCGTTCGTCGGCGCCCGTCCCTATCACCAGGCGTCGGCGCGCGGCGTAAAGCTAATCGGCGCCACCTGTCACTATGTCACCAGCGAGCTCGATGCTGGACCAATCATCGAGCAGGACGTGGTCCGGGTCGGCCATCACAACACGGTTGAGGACATGGTGCGGCTTGGCCGCGATGTCGAGAAGACGGTGCTCGCCCGCGGTTTGCGCTATCACCTCGAGGACCGGGTGCTGCTGCACGGCAATAAGACCGTGGTCTTCGCCTGATTCGCGTTCACCGGGCTGGAATCACCGGGCCGGAAACTGGGGCTGGGGCGCTCATCCCCTTCCCACGCTCAACAGACCACCCTCAACCTGCCACGCTCAACCACCGACCCTCGCCCGCCCGAAGCCGACTCACTGCTTCGGCGGTACATAGCCCTCGGGCGTCTCAGCACCTTCACCGAAGAAGTATTTCTCCATCTGTTCCTCGAGGAAGGTGCGCGCCTTCGGGTCCATCGGGCTGAGCCGGTTCTCGTTGATGAGCATGGTCTGGTGCTTGAGCCAGTCGGCCCAGGCCTGTTTCGAGACGCTCGCGAAGATACGCTGGCCGAGCTCGCCGGGGTAAGGCGGCCGATCCAGCCCCTCGGCCTCGTGGCCGAGCTTGACACAGTTGACCATACGGCTCATCGCACTACTCCTGTCGTGTACTGTCAGGGTCGACCCCGCCCTGCAGCCGGGGTCCATCGGGAATCAGCTCATCGAGCAGCTTGCGGATCGGCGCCGGCAGGCCGAGATCCCCCGGCTTGCCCGGCTCGACCCAGGCCGAACAGGACTCATCAGCAACCCGGATGGGGGCCGCCGCAAGCTGAACCAGCACCGGCTGCATCGCAAGCTGGAAGTGGCTGAAGGTATGTCGACGCGGCGGCAACATTTCAAGTTGCTCTACCGAGAGGCCCAGGCGCTCGCTGCACCAGTCTTGTGGATTGGCGCTCACCGGCAGCTCTGGTGGTGTCCAGAGACCACCCCAAACCCCGGCGGGTGGTCGCCGTTCCAGCATGATGCGGCCTTCGGGGTCACGGATCAGCAGCAGCTGCACCGTCCGCAGCGGCGCCTGCTTGCGCGGCCTCGGCGCCGGATAGGCGCTCGGGCAGCCCTCGGCATAAGCGGTGCAGCGCTCCGCCAGCGGACAACGATCGCAGGCCGGCGCCGAGCGGGTGCAGAGGGTCGCACCCAGGTCCATCATCGCCTGATTGAAGGCCGCTACGCGCTCGACCGGGGTCAAGGTCTCGGCGAGCGACCACAATCGGTCAGAGACCGCGCGCGTCCCCGGCCAGCCCGGCACGGCGAAGCAGCGAGCGAGGACCCGTTTGCAGTTGCCATCCAGGATCGGATGAGGCCGACTGCAGGCTAGTGACAGGATGGCGCCGGCGGTCGAGCGGCCGATCCCGGGCAGTTGCTGCAGGGCCTCGATGGACTCGGGCAGGCGGCCTTGGTGCTCGGCCGCGACGATGCGCGCCGCCCGGTGCAGATTGCGCGCGCGGGCGTAGTAGCCGAGCCCGGACCAAAGATGCAGCACCTCGTCCTGTTCGGCCGCAGCCAGGGCGGCAACATTCGGAAAGCGTTGCATGAAACGCTCGAAGTAGGGCACCACCACCGCCACCTGGGTCTGCTGCAGCATGATCTCCGAGACCCAGACCCGATACGGCGTCGCATCGCGTTGCCAGGGCAGGTCATGGCGCCCGTGCAGATCGAACCAGGCGAGCAGCCGCTGCGCAAAGTCTTGTGCGTCTTCCGGACCTAACGCAGGGTTCACTGGCGTCTGCGAAGACATCTTCCGCTGCTTCCTGAAGCGCCCCGATCGAAACGCCCGACCCGCCTGAACAAGCGACCGATTTCTAAACCTGTAAAGGGCATTCTGCTAGGGGTTCTATATGCTTATCGGCCTTCGGCGGCTGCGCGAGCTGGAATCGCGACACCCTTACTGACCCAGCAAGCCCGGCAGGATCTGCCGCAAACCATCACCGAGCCCTTCGATGCCGGTTCGCTCCTCGAGCTGATCGAACAGGCCACTGTCGTCTTGGAGCGAGCGTCGCGCAGCCTGCTTCAGGGCCTGCTCCGCATCGACCTCCCAGCGTGGATCGACCCAATCACCGCGCGCCCGGACCGGGATCGGGATGCCCTCCAGCTCCTTGATACCGCGACCCTGTGGCGGGTCCACCAGGACGGCGGTGAGATCCAGCGCCAGCTGCTCGCGGGGCAGGTCGAACGCGCCACTTCCGTCGACCTCGACGAACGGCGAGCGCAGCCGAATGTCGTTGCTCTGGAAACGCCCTTGCGCACCAGTGGCCGAGCCGCTCAAGACCCCAAAACGCGTCAATTGCTCGATATCCCCGCGCGAGGCACCTAGCGCGCCCAAGGTGCCCGTCAGCAGCTGGCGGAGGTCGACCAGGGTCAGGCGCCCATCGCGCACGGCAAAGCTGACCTCGCCGCCCAAACCCTCGCGGAGCGAGTCGGGCTCGAGCGCGGGGAGCGACAGCGCAGGCGCCTGCAGCGAGAATGCGATCTCCGCGGTGCCACTCACCGGTGCCTGCTCGCCCGGCACTTGGCGCAGATCGGCCAGCAACGCGCCAAGATCGACCCCTTGAGCACTCGCATCGAGCCGCAGATCACCGGCAGGGGCGGGGCTTGCGGCTTGTGCAGCAGGCGCAGCGGCGCTCAGACCGGGCGCACGGAGGCTGGCTGCGAATGCACCCTCATAGAGGTCTGCCGCCGCGTCGACCACGAATCCGCGCTGATCAGCCGTGGCGTCCAAGGTAACAGCTCGATAGCGCAGCCCCCCGATCTCGATCAGATGCGCGCCAAGCCTCAGCACCAGTGCATCGGGCCGTTTCGGGACCTCAGCGACCCTCGGCAACCGCGGCGGCTCGGAACCGGCGGCCCCAGTGGTCGTATCGCTCGCGTCACCAGGCGCCGCGCCAGCAAACAGATAGCGGTCGAGCACGAGCCGATCCAGTGAAACAGCGATGCGGCCCGCCGGCACTGGGCCGGCCGCCGCCGCGAGGTCCACCCGCGCCCAGGCGTACGCACGCATCGCATCCAGGTCCAGCTCGATCTCATCGAGCGCCAGGATCGAACCCTGTTGACGCAGCGAGAACGCGACCGCGGTCTGACGCAAGGTCCCGTCATCGCCCGGGAGCGCGAGCCCGAAGGCCTCGCTGAGCCAGGCCCTCAGATCGAAGGACGGGACCCGAAGCCGGCAAACGAGTGCCGCGCCCTCGGGGGCGGATGCGAGCTCCGCATCCCCCAGCACCTGGAGCGCACCGGCGCCCAGCTGCAGGTCATCGAGCAGGACTCGGCCGCTGGCAAGCTCAACCGTCACCGCCGCCTCAGCGTCGATCGGAGGCGCTCGGAGGGAGTCATCGGTCCCCAAGTGCAATCGCAACGGCCGCAACATCAAGCGCGTCAGAGGCTCCGGCAGGCTCAGCTCGGCCTCTAGGGTGCCGGGCACCTCGTCCGGAAAATGCGGTGAATCGAGCCTGAAACGGCCTTCGAGGCGGCCCTCCTGGCCGATCGCGATGGGCGCTGCGGTCAGGTCTAACGCGCTGACCCGCAATCTCTCACCTGTAGGCTGAAGCGGCAGGATCAGCTCGCCGTCGCGCACGATGAGACGCTCGATCACGGGCAGGTTGGCAGTAGACGGGGGCCCAGCATCGAAGGTGAGCTCGGCGTCGCGTGGCTCAGCCCTCTCCTGCTCTGCCGCATCGGGACCATCCGCTTTCAGCGCACTGCGGCGCTGCCGCTCCTCAGCATCCGTTCTCTGGTCCGCCGCGTTGGGGCCAGAAGTTACTCCGTCATCAGGCATCGGCCTGGATGAGACTGCAGCGGATACGGGTTCGGCATTGGCGACGGGCTGACCGGCCTCGCCTCGACCGTTGGAGCCGAGAGCAGACGGTGCCTCGGGCCTCGATCCGTCTTGATTGGCCGGGCTGAGCGCTCGCTGACTCGGCCTCGGCATGTCCTCTGTCAGGTGTTGCCGAGGCTGTCCGTCGCGCATCTGCGGCGGGATCACCCCCTGTGCCGACGGTATGGGTTGCGAGAGGGGCAGCCACAGCGCCGGATGCGCGACGCGGACCTCGGCGAGCCGCAGCTCACCGGTCAGCAGCGGCCAGAGCGCTGCATGGAGCTCCACTGCGTCGATCGTTGCGAGCTGGCCCGGTTCACTGCCGGCTTGGGCTTGGGCTTGGGCTT
>JAAAOQ010000073.1 GCA_009908845.1 Gammaproteobacteria bacterium | reverse complement strand
CGATTGTGCCGCGCACCCTTTGGTCCTCTGCCTGCACGGCGCTCATTAGGTCGTCGAGCCGCCGTCCCTAGGGGCAATCAGACGGATCGCGTCCGTCGCTGGACGTGCATGACGCGCGACCGCGCTGCGCGCGGTACAGAGGACAGATGTCAGACAGCAGTGACCAGCAGAGCAGTGCTCAGCGGATGGGGGCACCGCACAACACCCGAAAGCCGAGGTCGACGACCCGGCTGAGCGGAAGGAAGTGGAGGCCGTTGTAGCGGAAGTCCGCGCGCGCGAGGTCCTGATTGAAGAGCCAGGAGCCGCCGCGCAACACGCGAGACTCGGAGCCGCCTCATGCTACCTGATCGGGGTTGCCATACTCGTTCAGGCACCACTCCCAGACGTTGCCCGCCAGGTCCAACACGCCCTCCGGTGACGCCCCTTGGGGATAGATTCCGGCGGGGCTGGTCTGCCGGAGGTCGTGGGGACCAGCATCGCCAAATGAAGTGCTCGACGCGTTGCTCACTGACAGGGTCGCTGCGCTGATCAGCGAAGGGGCGTGGCGACGAAGCGCATGACTGAAGGATGCCGGCGCTGGGCTCTAGAAATGCTCCCACTCGTCTTCTACCGAGGACACTGCCGGCGCCGGTAGCCGCCGCATCATCGCCGGCTTGGTGCGCGTGGCCGTCGATGCCTCGCCAGGGGCTACCGCCGCGTTTCTCATCGCGGCGATCCGTCGTGATGCGGTTGTCGTAGTGGCCCTCGCCGATGCGCTCGAATACCTGCATCGCGGTTTGTAACGGCCGCGCCTCCAGGCGTCGAGTCATCAGATAGAGCAGGGCGCTCAAGATCACCACCATTGCCAATGCCGCCCCAATGTTGATGTTGCGCAGCACGATGCCGTCGTGGCGCAGCTCGTCATCGTAGGCGCCGCCGGCGAGCAGCCAACCCCACTCCGGCAGCGGCTCGTAGTAGACCACCTTGGTGCGGGGGCGGGTCTCGCCGATGAGGTTGCAGTCACATGCGTGTTGCACGAGTGCGATGAGCGCGCCCATAGCGGCTATTAGACCAGCGGCTGCGATCCTTGGCGCTGGTTTCTGGATCTCGCTTGCCAGGGTCTCAGTGCGTTGCAGGTCAGCGGCCGTCGGTTCACGCAGGCGCGCGGTTCCCTCGCTCAGAGGTCCTATCAAAACGGCCGCTTGACCCGCGCAACCTCCTGATCTATCTGGCTACAGGAGGCATTCTGTTATGGCTTCTCAGCCTTCGTGATCGAGATTGTGCTTGGCATGGGCCTCGACCTTTTCGGCATCGACAGCCTGCCCGCCAATTCCCCACTCCTCCGTCTCCTGCACGGTCACGAAGGTGACGTCCCGCAGACCCGGATAGACCCGCTCAACGGCATCAGTCAGGACGGGAACCAACTCGCGCTTCTGCGCCGGGCTGAAGGCATCTCGAACCAGCTTTACATTCACGATCGGCATCTTGTCTCCTCCGTTTTGGTTGTGGCAACTTCACCCTAGACGTCGCAAAGCGGGTCCGTCTAGTTCACAAACTGAACCGGGAACGTGCCTGTCGCCGCACGATCAGCGGTCGACTGAGTGGGCGTCGACACCAGCACCTCGAGTCCTTGCGCCGGTGTTTCTATACCTCTTGTCATGAGCGGATACGCGCAATTTTGCCCGATCGCAAAAGCCACTGAGGTCCTGGGGCAACGTTGGATGTTACTGGTGCTCCGAGAGCTTCTCTGCGGTAGCCGGCAGTTCAACGACATTCACCGTGGGGTGCCGAAGATGTCGCGAGCGCTGCTGGTGAAACGGCTTCGTGAGCTGGAGGCCGAAGGGATGGTCGCGCGCAGCGAAGGGTCCGGTGGGCACCTCGAGTACCATCTCACCGCGGCCGGAGAGGCGCTGCGCCCGATCGTCATGTCGCTCGGGGAATGGGGCAAGCGTTGGGTCGGGACTGGCATCGCACCGCAGGATCTGGACGCAAGTCTGGTCATGTGGGATGTCCAACGCCGGATTGCGCGAGACGCGCTGCCGGATCACAAGGTCGTGATCAAGTTCCGCTTTGTCGATGCGCCGCGGCGCGACCAGCAGTTCTGGCTGATGCTCGAGCCCGAGGACGTGGACTTATGCCTCAAGGACCCTGGCTATGAGGTGGACCTGATCGCCACGTCTGACGTGGCAACCTTCACCAAGATCTGGCTTGGCGATCTTGGCTTCCGTCAGGCGGTGCAGGACGGCGACTTCAGACTGACTGGGCCGCGCGAGCTGCGCAGATCGTTTCCAGACTGGCTGCGCCTGAGCCCCTTCGCAACCATCCCGCGCGCGAGGTCAAGCTGAATTCGCTTTGGACAGTCATCAGCGAAGCGCTCGGTGCAGAACCGCGGCTTTCCGAGCACGACTTCTGGTGCAGGGCGCTGCAGCCCCTGGGGCACCCAAGGGACTTGATGCGATGTTCGTCGACCCAATCCGTCGCGGTGGCTTGGCGTACTCGAGATGCGCTTTGTGGATCGCAAGCGCTCGGCTTCAGCATGGCCGCTCGACGTCACTCGACGACGCGATCGATCACCAACTGCACGCTGCCCGGTGGGTTACCCGTCTCGACCAGCCGGTCGCCGGCCAGCATATCGCCGGGTTGGGTCCGGGGCTGGCCGCTCTTCGAGACTTTGGCACTGATCGTGACCCGGTCGAAGGATGACAGTTTGAGTGCCGGCATCATTGCCATGGCATCGGTGAGGGTGATGCGTAGCGGCAGTTCGCCGGCCTGATGCCGGGCAACCGCCAAGGGCATCGATGGGCCGCTCTCGGCGCGGGCCAGCACGAACACGGTATCGGTTTCTGTGACTTGTTCCATCAACGCCGGTGTCAGCGCGACTTCGACTACGATCGCCGCGTCCTCTGCCGCTGCCGCCGGCGCGGCGCCAGTGGTCGGCGGCGCACTGCGTGCTGCGACTGGCGCGGTCGCCATGATGGACGGCAGATCGTCGACCGTCTCCGGTGGCTCGCCGCCGGCGCGGCGGATCAGGCCAGCGAGCTCTTTTTGCATCTCTGGCTGCTCGCCCAACAACGGGTAGGCGCGCTGCCAGTGCGCGAGTGCCTGGGACAGGTCGCCGTTGTCGGCAGCCGCTTTTCCGAGCAACCACAGCGCGGTGATACTGTCCGGATTGATCGAGCGGACACGCTCGAGTAACTCGACCGTGCGCGCGCTGAGCTGGCCGTTGTCGCGTCTCACCAGCGCGTCGACCAACGGCAGCAAGGCCGAGAGCTCGTTCGGCGCCAGCTCGACCGCGTGCTCGAAGGCGTACACCGCATCGGCGTACTGACGCAGGCTCATGTAGGTGCGGCCGAGTAGGTACCAATCTTCAACATCGCTGGGCTTGGCCTCCAGGCGTGCCCGCAGTTGTTCGACCAGCTCATCGATCGGCGGCGTCTCGCCGCTTCCGCTGTGTCCTTCGGCGACTTGAGTGTCGCTGCTCGAAGGGTCAATGAGCCCCGGGTTGCCGATCTGTACGTAAACCGGCACTGTAATTGCCAAGATCACCAGCGCGCTGGCCGGCAAGGCCCAGCGGGCCTGGGGTCGGCCCTGGGGTTCGGTGCGCGCAGGTTCAGCGGTAGCGGTCTCGCCCAGGTCTTCGGCGAGCGCCAGCTCCAGGTCGCGACGGGCCTGGGCGAATTCCTCGTCAGAGAGTTCACTGGCGTCGCGCTGCTTGACCAGTTCCGCCAAGCGCTCACGGGCGATCGCGACATTGAGCTGCTCTGTCGTGTCAGAGCGGGCTGGTAGCTTGCGCAGCAGGGTGGGCGCGAGCAGGGCCAGGGTTGCCAGGATCATCCCGGCGGTAATCATCCAGAACAAGGTCATCGGGGTTTTCTGTCGCTGTCGGTCTCGAGCAGGGCGGCGGCGGCCTCGAGCTTGGCCTGGTCGATCTCGGTCGGTTGCGCATCGCGTCGTCGGCGGATGGTGCCGATCAACAGCCCAACGCCGAGCACCATTATCACGAAGGGACCGATCCACAGCAGGAGCGTGTGGCGATTGAACGGCGGCCGATACAGGACGAATTCGCCGTAGCGCGCGACCATGAAGTCGGCGATCTCACGCTCGCTCTTGTCGGCCTTGACCATGGTGTAGGTCTTACGGCGTAGGTCGACGGCCAGCTCGGCGTTCGAGTCGGCCAGGTTTTGATTCTGACAGACCAGGCAGCGCAGCTCGGTGATCAGCTTGTTGTAGCGCGCCTCCTGCTCCGCATTATCGAACTCATAGACCTCGACCCGTGCCGTCGCGCCACTGGCGAGCAGCAGTGCGCAAACCAGTATCAGGACGCCGCCCAGCGGCAGCAGGGCGCGGGTCATGCCGTGGCCTCCGCAGCGCCGGCCCCGGCTTGGCGGGTGCGGCGCGCCAGGTCTCGGTAGCGCCGATCGGTGGCCGCCAAGCCGCCACCGATCGCCATCATCAGGGCGCCCAGCCATAGCCAGCGCACGAAGGGCTTATGGTGGATACGCAGGCTCCAGGCGCCGTCTCCTAAATCCTCGCCCAGGGCGACGAACAAATCACGGGTCAGACCGGCATCGATCGCGGCCTCGGTCCTCGGCGTGGTCTGCACCAGATAGATCCGCTTTTCCGGATACATCTCGGCCACCTGCCGGCCGTTCTTGCTGGCCACCAGGTTCCCGCGGTAGGCGGTGTAGTTTGGGCCCTTGACCTGTTCGACGCCGGTGAAGGCGAAGGCATATCCAGCCATCTCATAGGTTTCGCCAGGCGCCAGGCGGACATCCTTTTCGGTCGAGTAAAGCGATGTGAGCGTGACGCCAACGACAAATACCGCGACACCGAGGTGAGCGGTCACCATGCCCCAGAAGCCACGCGGTATGTGGGCCAGGTTCCCATGTGGACCCACACGCTCGCGGATCGCGACCAGGGTCGCGGCGACCACCCAAACGGCCAGGGTCATGCCGAACGCCGCCTGCCACAAGTACTGCGGGGTGAACAGTGCAGGGTAGGCGATGCCCAGGATCAGGGCCAGGATCGCGGCGATGCGCAGTTTCTTCGACAACCTCGCCGGTTGATCGCGCCTCCAACGCGCCAGTGTGCCGATCCCCACCAACACAACCAGCGGCGCCGTCAATGGAACGAACACGCTATTGAAATAGGGCGGGCCGGCCGAGATCTTGCCGAGCCCGAGGGCATCCACCGCGAGTGGGTACAGGGTGCCGATCAACACACCGGCGGCGGCGGCCACCAACAGGACGTTGTTGAGGAGCAGACCGGTCTCGCGCGATACCAGGTCGAAACGCACTGTGCTCATGATGTGGTTGGTGCGCACCGCATACAGCGCCAACGAGGAGCCGACCACCGCCACCAAGAAGATCAGAACGAAGACCCCGCGCTCCGGGTCGGAGGCAAAGGCATGCACCGAGGTCAGCACGCCGGAGCGCACCAGGAAGGTACCCAACAGACTGAGTGAGAAGGCCAAGATAGCGAGCAGTACGGTCCATGCCTTGAATGCACCGCGCTTCTCGGTGGCCGCCAGCGAGTGGATCAGCGCCGTGCCCACCAGCCAGGGCATGAAAGAGGCATTCTCGACCGGGTCCCAGAACCACCAGCCACCCCAGCCGAGCTCGTAGTAGGCCC
The DNA here is from genome assembly GCA_009908845.1 of Gammaproteobacteria bacterium. Taxonomy (GTDB): domain Bacteria; phylum Pseudomonadota; class Gammaproteobacteria; order Chromatiales; family Chromatiaceae; genus Lamprobacter. The sequence continues at coordinate 40,522 of JAAAOQ010000073.1, read as the reverse complement.
ACCAGCTACCCAGCGTGATGCCGACGGTCAGGAACAGCCAGGCGATATTGGTCCAGGGTCGTGACCACCGCGCCCAGGCGGCATCGAGACGCCCGCCGAGCATCGCGGCGATCGCGAACGCGAAGGGCACAGCGAAGCCGACATAGCCCATATACAACATCGGTGGATGGATGATCAGGCCGAAGTCCTGGAGCAAGGGGTTGAGGTCACGACCCTCCGCCGGCGGTACGGCAAGCCGGTCGAAGGGATTCGATGTCAGCAACATGAACAACAGGAACCCGACCGCAATCAGCCCCATCACGCCAATGACGCGCGACATCATCGCCAGCGGGATGCTGCGACTGAACAGCGTGACCGCACCGGTCCACAGCGACAAGGTCAGTGCCCACAACAGCAACGAGCCCTCGTGTCCACCCCATACCGCCGAGAACAAGTACTGTGTCGGGAGCTGGGTGTTCGAGTTTTGCGCCACATAGCGGACGCTGAAGTCATGGGTCAAGAAGCTGTAGGTGAGCAGCCCGAATGCGGTTGCGACGAATACCAGTTGCAATTGTGCGGCAGGGAAGGCGAGCATCATCCAGCGCGTCATCCCACGCTGTGCGCCGACCAGTGGAAAAACGGCCTGGATAATAGACAGCGCAAGCGCGATCAGTAGGGCAATCTGGCCGAGCTCTGGGATCACAGCGTCTTATCTCCACGGTAGGGTTGGCCCAGACTTAGTTGACGACTTGATACAGGCTCAAATAGCCGCCCCAATCGGACTGAAAGACCAGTTTTAAATCACCAAATTCTTTTTCGGCCGCAGTGGTAAAAGTAAGCAAACTGGCGAGTAAGGAATCCTCAAAAGCCGGATCGATGATCCTCCAGCCACGAACGAAGTGCTCGTCGATAGGCTGTAGCATATAACTCCCTGTTCCTTCACCTTCACGAGCCCACTCTCTAACCTGTCTGATTTGCCCGTGTAGATCGGAATCCGTCGAAAACAAGCGCGTTTCTAAGGGCAGACCCTGGCCAGTCAACCGACTGATCTCTTGTATATGTGCCAGATCATCAGCACTCATCAGGATATAGTTATCACCTGCATCCGTATACAACGGCCTCAAGCATCCCTTTGCATCGACAGCCTTGCCAATTAAACATTGCGCGAAAATCCGCAACTGGTCTTCCTGAGAAAACTCACCCCCCACCTTTCGCCAAAGCACTTTCTCCTCTGCGTTCGCGTAGGCCTTTTCGCTAGGTTGTTCTGGGATCGCCGTTCTTCCGGTCAGTAGATGCAGACGTTGAGCGTTGTCCCAGTAAGTGATAAATCTATCCGAGTCTTTGGCGTGCTTTTTAACGGCTGCGGAGAGAAACTGCCACTTTTCATGTCGATACTGATGTTTTTTCTTAATATCCCCAGCATTCATTTTCTCGTCATTCTCCTGTCTCGGGACGGGATAAACGATGGCCCGACGCTTTTCATCATCATCCAGGTATTCTGCCACAAACATTTCTAGCTCTTGATCGTCTAAACCCCTGATCACAAATTTTTCGAGCGATTCGATGGGCAAGTGACTATTGATGTCCTGATACCTTGATACATCTACAGCAGACTTGGAATAATTTTGCGGCTTATTATCCTCATTACTACAGGCCGATAAGTTGACGACCAAGGCAACAAGTATAGGGGATAGTCTGAGCAGCGACATCGCGTACCTCCGAGCCGAATTTCAACTGATAGACGCCGGATAACAGATCAACGAGGTAGAGACAAGGGCGGAGAAGAGAAACCCTATGCCGCTCTAATTCCTTCGGCATAGGGTCAGTACAGGCGAGATTACTTGCTGAGCTCCTCAACCTTTTTCTTCAACTCCGCCATTTCCCGGACCTGGGTATTGCGATCCTGGATCTCGGTATAACGGCGCATCAGCCTAGCCCAACCTTCGGAGTAGGTGAATCCGCCTGGATTGACATGGAACAGACCTTTGTAATGCTTGATCAGATCATGCTCCCACATCTCGGCATGGGTGCGGCCACTGAATGACGGGTTATTACCCTTGGCCCAGAACAACCCATAGAAATCCCCGGGGGCATCTTCTGCAGGTGCTGGCGGTGCAGGACGATTGGTCTGTTGTCCAACCATTAAACCATCATCATACAATTTCTGTACGATCTCTTTGGCCTCCTGTTCCACCTCAAGACCTTGAATAGTGCCTTTGTCAGCCGTATCGAGCCAGGCTTTTGCAAAGCGTTGAGAGTGACATTGAGCACAACTAGCAACCCATGCCTGTTTGCGTTCTTCGAACCAAGGGTGATCAAGGTTGTCCGCAATTTCAGGGGTCGGATTAAAGCCCCAACGCACTTTGCGTACTAAGTTGTGTGAAAATTCACCTTTGTATTCAAAGTGACAGGTCGCACAGGTAGGTGCGGTGTACTCACCTTCGGTGAGGTAATCTTTCAATTGAACTTCAAAGTTCCAATTGTCTTTACCCATTGTCTCATAGATCACGCCATGCTTCGACAACATGTAGTTTTCGAATTCGTTATGATCGACACCGTTATGACAGGTGGCACAGGCCTCGGGTTTGCGCGCCTCGGCGGCAGAGAAGGTATGGCGAGTATGGCAGCCATCGCATTTGTTCTGTTGGTAGTGACACATATCACACCCTTGAGCCACTTCCCGTTGTGGCATACCGGCCCAGATGGCGGTTTCCACATTGGCCTTCCAGTCCATGGCGTGGGATGGATGACCATCCGGCCATTGTCCTTGCGGCCATTTCTGCTCTTTCTCCGATTCGGCCTCGGCAAACTCTTGTACGTGACAGGCACCACACATGGCTCGGTCTGGCAGCTTCAGCTCTGTTTGATGGTCCATGCTGGTTTTGCCGACCCCAGCGTGACAATCGATACAGCTCACGCTCTCGAGTTGTTCATCGGCTGCCAGAACACCGCGTGATTGTAATTCCTTCTCAATCGTTTCGAGCTTGGCCTTCTTGTAGAATCGCGGGTCACCATCTTCTAGATTGCGTATCTCTTCCAAATTGGCATGGCTGCTGTCGCTCCAGGCATGCACCCACCCGGGGCTAGTGGTTTGGTGACAGGCGATACATTCTTCGGCCGTGAAGCTACCTTCGACCGTATTCGGCGGCTCATAGAAACTGACGGGATTCCAGTATTGTTGAATCGGGATAGGCTCCCATAGGTCAGCGTATTTTCCTTTCCCGGGATGATCAGCATAATACTTATCTTTTAACGCTTCATAGTCATAGGCATCTCTTGATGCCTCATATTCATTGACGTCTTTTGATGCCTGATTTTCATTAGCGGCTTTTGATGCTTCGTTGTCATTACCAGCATAACTGCAAGCACCTATGAGCAGGAACAATAGAGTGGCGATTCTAGCTATCATGTCACTTACTCTGTTATGGTCAAGCCTAACCGGATGCCGAGCTGAGCGCATATGCGAGGTATCCGGCACGATTAGACGGCTTTAGATTGTCGCCCCAACTGGCGCGGTCAGCTTGGCGCGGTCACCCTGGTGCGGCGCTGGCTCATAGCTCTCGGCAAAATCGCCACAGGCACTGTAGCCGAGCAGTTGCCCATCATCACTCCACCATTCATCGACCACACCCTGGTCGGAGCTGTGCACGCGGCGTAGCGTACTGTCCGCGCGGCGCGAGCGCTCCGGCGGTACTGATTTGATCGGACAGAAACGAGACTTTACGAGAACGATCGGCGCACGCGGCTCGAAGCGCTGCTCGCCTTCACCACAAAGCTGATCCACGATCACGGCAGCCTGGCGATTGATGGGATCGACGAATGAAAACACCTGTCCATTGAGTTCAGCGCAATCACCGATAGCGTAGATATCCGGGTCGCTGGTCCGCATGGTGTTATCGACCTTGATACCTCGGCCAACATCAAGGCCCGCTCGGGCGGCAAGCTCAACGTTGGGCTTCAGACCGATCGCTGAGATGACGACGTCGCGCTCCAGCGTGCCCCCATCCTCGAACCGGATCTGCAAACCAGTGTCGTCTTTGGTGACGTCGTTCATCGTGGTACCGAGCAAGAACGCGACCCCGTTCTGCACGTATCGATCGCGAGCGTAGGTCGAAACACCCTCGGACACGACGGCAGATAGCAAGTGTGGGGCTCTATCGTTGATCGCGACCTCATGCCCGGCACGAGCAAGGTGATCGCCCAACTCACACCCGATCAAGCCGGCGCCCAGGATCATTACGCGCTTGCTCCCACTGTTCAGCAGTTCCGCCAGCGACTCATAATGGTCCAGGTCATTCAGCTGATGGATATGCTGCTGGATACGGCGCTCATAGAGACGGAGCGGCATCGCGCCGGTCGCAAGCACCAACTTCGTGTACTCGACCTTGCCTTTGTCGGTTAACAGACGCTTTTTCTGACGATCGAGACCAAGCACCTGGGTACGGGCGCGCAAGTCCACGTTCAGCAGCTGCGCGCGGTCCGGGCCTTTGGCAATGATCAGATCAGCACGTGACTTGCTGGAAACGGACACCGACAGGTGCGGCTTGTAGTAGTAGTCACCGTCATCTTTTGTGACGATCGTGATCGGGTTCTTGGCACCCATCTGGCGCAGTTGCTCGGCGATGTACCAACCGCCGATCCCAGCGCCAACGACCACAATCGGATCGCCTTCCTGGTCATTGCTTCGCTCGCCAAGGGCGTGCGTATGCTCGGACAAACCGATAAACTCAAAACTTTCACGAGGATCACCGCACACCGAGCAAAACCATTCGTCCGGCAGGTCATCGAATCGAGTCCCCGGGGCCACTCCGAAAATCGGATCCCCCACAGCCTCGTCGTAGATGTGCGAGCAGGTAGAACACCGATAGCGTTTAAAACTCATCCTCCCCCCTTCTGTATTAATTATTCATGTTGCAAGTGGATAATCGGTCTGATTATAAGGAGGCTCAAGCGGTGATCGAAATGACCCTTAACCGTTCCCGGACAGCCGTGAACGATGTTGGGACTTACGATACAAGAGCGATAGCCATCAGCCCTTATCACCGGTAGAGCCGCCGTGAGCGTTCTCGGTAGCTCATGCCACTGCCGCGACGGTATCCTGAGCCGATAAAGACTCCAGCCACTTCACCCAGACCTGCTGGGCTGGACCTTGCAGAGTCGGCCCATAGCGCTGGCCGTCTTCCCGTAGTTTAGGAACCGTCAGCCCGTCTACCGAGCCAATCTCGTGCGCATGACCGAGGTACCAGCTTTCCAAGGCTTCGGGCTCAACCTCCAGATGGAATTGCAGCGCGAGCACATTGTCTCGGTAGCGGAAGGCCTGATTTGGATAGACCGCCGACGACGCCAGCAGGGTTGCACCGGCCGGCAGCTCAAACGTGTCTCCATGCCAATGCAGAACATCCGCTGCTTCCTGCATCGGCGCCAGGACGTTCCCCTCGACATCGCTGTGTATTTCCAACGGCGCCCAGCCGATCTCCTTTGTCCCACCGGGATACACATCCGCGCCCAGCGCTCTGGCAATCAGCTGACAGCCCAGGCAGATACCGAGGACAGGCCGATTGCGTGCGATGCGATCACGGATCAGCTGCAGTTCGGTTTCCAGATACGGATAGGCATCGGTTTCGTAGACACCGATCGGGCCGCCCAGGACGATCAGCAAGTCCGGGTCGTCTTCACTGATTGGGCCAAGTTCGTCGACGCCCGCCATAAAGGTGTTAATGCTGTAGCCGTGTTTGCGTAACACTGGCTCCAGATTGCCCAAATGCTCAAAAGCAATATGCTGGACCACATGTGCGAACATTTTTACTCCTGCTGTTTTGGCGACCTTGAAGAATCACCAAGCCGGCGATTTTTCACGACGCAGAGCGAGAATGCGATTTCGGCTTCGCCCCGTCTTGCATCACTGACGCGATGGCAACTCCCGGGGCACCTTGAATTGTTCAAGGTGCCCTTGTGTGTAGCGAAATGCGTGGACCAGTCGTGGTGCTATTTCATGTTCACGGCGACGGAGGGCCGTTCGCGCTCGGTCGTCGAGGCATTACCAAGCAAACCTTCGGCCTCGAAGGACTCACGACCTTCGGGCGTGTCCAGCAAGCCAGTTTCTTCGGCAAGCTCGATCAGCTCTGAGAAATCGACACGGAACAGGGCAACTTCTGCCTCCGCCCGGGTATCACCGATCACCTCTTTGCTGTGCTCATAGTCGAGCTGTTGCAGGATGGTCTCCCATACGTTCAACTCCTGACTGGCGAACCAACGCATCGGGCGCGGCAGCATCTGCGCGAAGAACGCGAGCTCACGCGGCGTCAGGTGACGGACGATTTCCTTGGTCAGGTGACGGAAGATGCCGCTGTGCGCCAATTCATCCTTACGGTGTGCATCGGTGGTGATCTTGTTGATCGGCTGCACATCGTCGGCGTCGGAGAGCAGGCTCAGATAGTCGCTGATAAACACCTCGGAACAGATGCAGGCGACCGTACGAACGATCTTCTTTTGCCAGTTCTCGGAATACTTCGCCGCTTCAAGCTCGATCTGGTTAACCAAGTCGAAGCTGGGCAAACGCAGGTCCAACAAACCACGCTGTGTCCGTGCCATACGTGCGGTCTGGATCACCATCAACACATGGTAGGCCTCATCTGTCAGAGTTTGTGCGGCCAGCCATTTGATGGTTTCGTCTTGCGTACCCGGCAGTGTACCGTAGATGATTTCATTGCAGATCGGCGAGATGATTTTCGATTCAATATCGATGGTTTTCTCGTTATAGGCGATCCAGCCGGACGACAAGATCTTCGTGCGCATCTCATCATTAAGCTCGCCGTAACGCGGATGCTGGTGAAACGGGATTAAGCGATCCAAGAAGTCGTCATACTCTGTGCTGTACATCATTTCGACTTCGAACTCTTCGTTCTTCACCTGTGCACGTTCTTTCCACACCTCCCCCATCTTTTCGAGAGCCGCAATACTATGATTGCCGGCGTTTGCGGCGGCGTCGGAATCATGGGTTTCAGGTTGCATAAGGGTTTCAGGTTGCATAGGTGGACCTCCACGCCATTAGTGAAAAATTGCGAGCTTGGCTCGCTTGGACATGCTGAGGACAGTCCCGAAAGTCAAATCCAGGACTGCAGTCTTCTTGTTTTTGGATTGAGCGATCTTCTGTATCGGCAGATTTTGACGAGTCGTTGGCCGTGAACCTGTTCTCGGCATGGCCGCGTCCCGGCTATAAGCAACGCTTATGCCAGCTATGGGGACGGTCTATCCAAGATCGTCGGCCGCTCGCGCTGACGGGGGGCGGCGAGGCCACTGATAGCGGCGGCTGCGGCGCCACAGCGACCGATTCAAGCGGTTGTAGCGACTGCGCGCGCAACGCCTAGGCCGGCCCATACACCCATGCTGGTCGGGACCCCGGGACAGGTGTATCGGTGCGGAGGCGCGCGACACATTGTCGCTGTCGGATTCATCGGCTGGGTCAATCTGTCGCACTGGCAGCGGCCGCCTGGACGCGAGGCCGTCCGGCGCCTTGGCAGCGCTCGCTTTGATGACGGAGACCGCACAGGCGCAACCGCCTGCGGGCGCTCGTGGTGGGGCTTGGCGTCAGCATCGAAATCGACCAGAGACCGCGGGTGATGTCGCTCCACGACGTCTCCACGTCAGTCCAGACCAGAAGAAAGTGTCCGAAAAAATCCGGGGCGATCGCGGCGAGCGGCCCGGGCGGAAGCGTTGAAGAGCGCGAGGCTCACCATCAACGGCCTCTACGTCGCCGAGGTGGCCAACACGCAGTCTTGGACGGAGTTCCACCGTTGAAGAGTCAGAGACTCGGGACCGGTTCAATGGGTCAACCAGCGGCGCTTGGGCTCGAGCACCGGGCATCTTCCATCCGCCGAGACCAAGGCACATGCCTATCGGAAAACCAAGCCGGCCGCCACGACGGCCTTGTTCATAACAAACTGCCTCCGACAAACCGGAGCGGTTTCGCGTGCGTCAGGTCGCTGCGCGCTGAACCTTGGACGAGTTAGCGGCATTGCGGAAGTGAGTGGAGCGGCGTCTTCGATCCGTAAAGCAGTTTCACCCAGTCTCAATCCGGTCGGGTGCTTCTGCAAGTGCGTCAAGTGCGACGTTTTCCGAAACCGCGACTATGCGCCCACGGGACCTATATCAAAAATGCGCATTTCGGGCAGTTGGTTTCGTTTCTCTGAAAAATGAAAAGCTCAAAGCAGAAATTACTTTGAGCTTTTTAATTCATCTAGTTTCAGTGAAATTCTTGGCTGTTACAGCGCTGACTCTTCACCTTGCTCTAGACTCGACCTGTTTGCCAAAGCCTTTAATTTATCGTAAAGAGCTACAGCACCAATGGCTCCGGTAGTCGGGCCGACCAAATAAGCAATGATATGAGAAAGCTCGCCTGAAACGAGCGCGGGACCAAGACTTCTTGCGGGGTTTAGTGAACCGCCTGTGATCGGACCGCCGAACATAATCAGAAATGCCACGGTTGCCCCTATTGCTACACCAGCGAAATTCCCAGCTGCTGGCTTGTCAACCACGGTGCCCAGGATGACGGTCATTAGAAAGAAAGTAAGAATAGCCTCCACTATAAGAGCTGTCATAAAGCTGCCATTTACAGGCTGGGTCACCCCAAGGGACATTTCTCCTAGAATAGTCTGGTCAATGAATAGGGGCCTAAGAACCGTCAAGTCAATCACGCTTGCAAGGATTGCTCCCGCGACTTGAGCACCGACATAGGGGGGAACTTCTTTCCTATCAATTCGATTAGAAAAAGCCAGCGCTATAGTCACAGCAGGATTGATATGAGCACCAGAAACATGGCCATAGGTGTAGACCATCGTCATCACGACAAGCCCAAAGACAGTCGCTATGCCAATTAACCCAAGAGCCCCACCGCTTAGCTGATCAACTGTAACAGCGCCGCAGCCAAAAAAGACTAGAGCAAACGTACCGATAAACTCGGAAGCGTATTTCTTGTTCATGTGGATTCTCCCGTAAGCTAAGGTGTTAAAGGGTTAAGCTTGAGAACGGCCCAATTAGGCGCTGAATTATTTGCTTCCTGGCAAGAATCAGCACGCGATTCGAAAAAGCAGTTTCCGAGTCGCTTCATTTTCAGCGGCTTATGCCGCTGATAATGGCGGGTTTTCCTGCCCCGCGCGGGAAACGCTGAAGAAATCAACATCTCCCTAAGTCTATTCGTTACTCGAGTTCGATCGGAGTAAATTAGGTGATTAGCTCGATGCCTCAGAAACTGCATGATTCAGACGTCAACTATCTTGTCGCGCACCAGATCGGACAAGGTCTTCTTGTCCAACTCCTCGAGAAAGGCATGCATTGCGCGTTGCAGCGCAAAATCCAGTTCACAGCCACCACGGAACGGGCAGGGGCCTGCGTCGCAATCGACGAGCGGTTCAACCGGTTCGAGCTCGCGCATCACCGCGCCGATGGTCATCTGACGCGTGCGGGGCACGAGGCGAATGCCGCCCCCGCGGCCGCGCAGCGAGTCGACCAGCCCGAGACGCGCGAGATTGTTGACCACCTTCATCAAGTGATTGTGCGATACCCGCAGGGTCTCGCTGATCTCCGCGATACTGAGCCGTTGGTCCCCACCCTGCTGCGCCAGGAGCATTAGGGTGCGCAGCGAATAGTCTGTGTACTTCGTGATATACACCGCGTCTTACTCTCGCTCCGTCCGGTGAGATTTACGGAAAGGCCCAAAAACGGCCCACAGCGCTATCCCGACGGCACTGATCAGTGCCGCACCCAATAGCAGAGACCCAGTGCGCTGTTGATCGCCGATCAAATAGTTGCTGCATAGCTGAACTGGGCTGATCAGATAGACCCACCCCAAGCGCCCGAGAATGGCCCAGGCCTCCAATAGCATGACCCCGCGTCCGATTGGCCCGAGCCGCAACCAGCTCCAGGTCAGGGCCGCGCCGACGCATACCGGCACAGTGACGATCTTCAACAATCGTATGGCGGGGTCAAAGGTCGCGAGGTCCAAGCTAATCGGCAGCATCCAGTAGATGAACCAACCGCTGCCGACGACCAAGGCGATATAACCGCTCGGGTCAACCCGTTCCAGCCAGCGCTTCAGGCGAGGGGACCGGTACACCCAGTACCCACCGCAGAACGCCAGCAGGGGCATCTGCACCAAGAGGTGCGACCGCATACTGGCCTCGAACAGCGCCGCGACCGGGGGAAACAACCCGGCGACACTGATCGCCAACAGGATTGTGCGCGCTGCGCCCTGCGACGGCTCAGCCGCCATCTGTGATCATCTTCTCGAGCTCGGGATCACGCCAATCGCTGATCCTCAGCAATTGCCCGTCACGGATCCAGTGCAATGACTCACTGTGCGAGAAGCCACCGAGCTGATCGGGGATCACGCGCAGGCCAGTCTCTCGAATCATATCGCCCAGTACCTGCGCATCAGCCGGACGCGCGACCGTCCAGGAGGATTGCAGCCCAGCATGGCGACGCCGGTACTCGGCGAGGTGCTCCGGCGTATCCCTGTCGGGGTCGATGCTGATGGATAGCAGATGCACGTCGGCCGATGGATTGGCCTGCAATGTGCGCTGGAGTTGCTGGTAACGCGACCCAATCGCCACGCAGACCGAAGGGCAACTGGTGTAGATGAACCCGACCAGCAGTGTTTCATCGCGCCACTCCGAGAGACGGACGAAGTCGCCCTGGGCATCTTGCAACCGCCAGTCCGATACCGGCGCTGGCTCGCGAGCGACCTCGACCCGACGCCAGGTCTCGTAGGTAAAGGCCGAGAAGCCTGCTGTACGCTGCCAAAGCAGCGCCGTCACCAGACCCCCGGCCAGGACGATACCAATCGCGGTGCGCGGGCTCATACGGCGCTGAGTCGTGCCCGCGGTAAGCGCATCAAGATCGGCAATGCAATCATCAGCGTGCCGATCAACACCAGGCCGCCAGACAAGGCACCGAGATTACCCAGCCACTGCCAGGCCTCTTCGTGCACCGCGAAGCGGCGCGGCACAGAGTTTGCGCCCGACACCAGAAAGGTCAAACAGAGCAGGACGGCGCCCACGGCAAACACACCCACGCCCAGTCGCCCCGTTTGGCCCTGCTCGCCGTTGCTGCCGAGATAGCTCGCGAACCCGAGCACCATCGGCACCACCCCGATCAGCAGGTAGAAATGGAAATGACCGGGTACCCACTGCGTGTTGTGCATCACCAGGTTGACCGAGATCATACCGTCGATCACCGCCGGTACGATACCCACCGCCCAACCGAACAGGCCCAGCACCAACAGACTGGACGCGGCATCCCAGCGGATGCCCGATCGGTAGATCAGCATCAGTCCGCCGAAGGCCGTGACCACGAGCACCGGAATGCCGCTGGTGTAAGACAGGATCTGCCCCATCACCGCCATCCAGGCGGGCAACGCGAAGTCCATCAACAGATGATGCGGGTAGACCGCCAACACCATCAAGGTCACAGCCAGCCATGCCGCAAGAAACGGCCGCGAAACCTTCCATGGGCGCCGCGCATACAACGGCAGGATCTCGTAGACCGCGATCACCGCAGAATAGATGGTGGCATTGATGAATACATGGCCGAAGAAGTAGATCAGGTTCTTCATCAGCAGGGCATCCGGCGCCAGCGCCGGAAAGACCAGGTGCAACATGGTCATCACCAGCACGACCGCACCCGCCGCGATACCTGCGACATTGACGATCAACACCATGGCACTGGCCACGACCGTTGGTGGATGCGCGGAATCGACCCGTTCTAGGCCGAACAACATCGGTAGTCCAAGTGCCCGGGCGATGCTGCCGTAGCGCCGCACAATGGCCAGGCCCATGTCGAGGTAGACCAGCAAAAAGGCGACCCCGAGCACTAGCAGGCCGGCAACGAAGAACAGCGCGGCACCCGTACCCCACTGGCCGAGCGGATTCGCCGGCAACGGGTAGAGGAAGGTCCAACCGGCTGCGAACTTGCCGATCATAATCGCGCCCACGATCATGGCCACGGCCACCAACGAAAGGATCAGCGCTCCCAGGAATACCCGCGGGTTTAGCCGTACATAGCGACTCAAGAAGTACCAATTGACCGCCAATGCCGCCAGGCCAGCGGTCCCGACCATACCGGCGCCATGCAATGTCATCAGCTGGTAGAACAGGGCGGGGCCGATACTGCTCAAGGAGGCACCCTGCGCCGCCCGCATCAGCACACCTACCAACATCAAAGCGGCGAAGACGATCAGCCCGATGGCCAGATAGAGTTTGACCACCGGCGTGCGTTCAGTCTCGGGGGTTGCATAATCGGCTTGCAGCGTTGCCATATCAGGAGCCCTCGCTCACAGTGATCTCAGCGGCCATTGCATGATGCGCCAGGCCGCAATATTCCAAACAAAGCACCCGATACTGGCCGGGTTGTTCGAAGGTCACATCCACTTCATTGACGTAGCCCGGCATCGCCTGGGTCTGGGCAACGATCTGGTCGTCGGGGCCATAGAGGGCGAAGCCATGGTTCACATCCGCCGAGGTCACGCGAAAACGGACCGACTCACCCACCTGGGCACTGCTTGACGCAATGTCCCAGGACCACATCCGCCCCGTGACATCAATGGCCCGCGGCGCACCGACCCCGCCCGCCTGGAGCGGAAACGGGATCAGGGACCAGGCGCTCACCAGCACCCCAAACCCACACAAGAACAGGAACCACCAACGGCGAATCAGGTAGCCCTGCTGGGTGATGCCCGAGTAGTCGTCGTCTCGCGGCCCGGAGCGCGCAACCACCACGTAGAAAGCGGCCGCAACTAGGGCCATGCCCAGGAGCGTTATTAGGAGAACAGCCGTTTGCATAACCAGGCCCTCATGTCGCTGCAGTGAACACGGGAAGGAGTCTAGACGATAACATGCATCCTGTATACATGTTATAGTCTAGGCACCGGTGGTGCTCAAGGTCGTTGCGCCTCACCGGGTATCTCGGAGGCTCCACAGCTTGAGAAGGTGCGCCTATTGAACACGTCAACGAGACTCTCTGCCGTGGTTAGGGGGCTCGACTTGGTAAGACTTCGTCGACTAGGCGTGGAGTAATCGAACACATGCACGCACGTCCTCTCACTTTCTTGCAGACCGGATTTCGCCCTTTCTTCCTTGGCGCGATGCTCTACTCGGTCGTCGCGATGACGCTCTGGACCGCTCAGCTAATGCAGTTAACCCGACTCGATCTCGATACGCTCGCCCCTGCGCTTTGGCACGGTCGCGAGATGGTTTTCGGCTACGCCATGGCTGTCATTTCGGGCTTTCTGTTGACCGCAGTACAAAACTGGACCGGAGGTAAAACAGCGCAAGGCAACATGTTGCTGGCGCTATTCACCTTCTGGCTGTTATCACGACTGATCGCCCTCTACCCCAGCGCCGCCGGCGTGCCGGCCATGCTGGTCAGCAGTGTCCTTTTTTACCTATTATTATTGTGGGTTCTGGTGAAGCCACTGATTCAGGCAAGCAATCACGCACAATGGGGGATTATTGGCAAGTTGTGCTTATTTCTAGGCTTGGATACCTTCTTCCTGGCCTCCGCCATCGGCTGGGTAAGCCCTTCTTATGCTCGCCCGTCACTGCTCATCGCGATGTACACCGTCATCGGCCTCATCCTGATGATGGCGCAGCGCGTGGTGCCCTCATTCACACGCAATGCCATCGCCGAGAAGACCCAGGTACAGGACTACCGGTATGTGCCGAGTGTGTCCTTGGTCGGTCTCATGACCTTTGCCGCCGCCGACGTGTTGTCTTGGCAACCGCTATTGCTCACCAGCGGCTTGGTCCTGTTTATCGCAAATGCGTTACGCTTGTACGGGTGGTATACCTCGGAAATATTCAGGCGACCGCTGGTTTGGGTACTGCACCTAGCCGTGGCATTTATTTCGATCGGGTTTGTACTACGTGGTGCGGCAGAAATCCTCCATATCCCGCCTGCACTCGGGTTGCACGCGATGGCCTACGGTGGCATCGGGCTCATCACCATTGGTATGATGGCTCGCGTTTCACTGGGACATACGGGGCGTAATGTGTTCGAACCCCCTAAGGGGCTCGCGTTAATATTCATGACACTCGCGGCCGGCGCGATACTGCGCGTACTGCTGCCGATACTTGCACCAGAGTATTATTTCCTGCTGATACAACTTTCACAATTTCTTTGGATAAGTGCTTTTATAGGGATGCTGGCAATATTTGCGCGGCCGCTTTTAAGTGCGAGAGTGGATGGGCGTTACGGATAATCGAGTCGTGCTACCCGCTGTCACTTTTTTTGACGAAACGTTGTTTTTTCGTTTAGGCGCCAGGTTATGGGCCGATACGAACGGGCATGGAACCGCGTTGAGTACTACCGCCGTAGGTGTCTTCCAACTTTGGTTTGCGACAATGGGGTTCAGCCAATGATCTCTTTTACCATCCTCGAACTGCGTGCAGGACGCACCAAGCCGCTTGGCGACAAAGGCCATGTATCCGCCATCGACAAGCAGCGGACCAACGGCTTGGTCCATGTGGGACCGGAGGGTTTGGAAGATGACGAGCAGGCTGATCGACGCCATCATGGCGGACGCGACAAGGCATTGCACGCCTACCCATTGACGCATTACCCAAGCTGGTCAGCAGAGTTGCCGCAACAGGCGGATCGATTCGTACCCGGGGGATTCGGAGAAAACTTTGTGGTCGATGGGATCACTGAGCAGGATCTGTGTCTTGGTGACCGCTTCCAGATCGGCCCGGTGCTCGTCGAGCTTTCACAGAGCCGACAGCCTTGCTGGAAGCTGAACCTGCGATTCAATCGGCCTGACATGGCTCGCCGAGTGCAGTCGACAGGTCGTACCGGCTGGTATTTTCGGGTCCTTCGCACGGGCGACATCCAGGCAGGGTGCACGGCGGAGCTGGTCGATCGTCCTAACCCGGACTGGTCGCTGACGCGTGTCGCAGATCTGCTCTATCAATCCACCAATGATTCTGAGGCACTTGCCGAATTTGCGAGGCTCCCGGAGCTGCCAGATAACTGGCGTCGTCTCGTTGACCGGCGAATCCGCTCAAAAAGCACTGAAGATTGGCGTCGCCGGTTGCTTACACCGACGCAACGGAAAGTCGATCATTGAACACCCAACGTTGTTCAGATCCGATAATCAGAGACCTGGTTTTTCAATTCTCCTCCGTTTCGCCCTCTATGGCAGAGCAATCGCATCAACTAGGGCTGATCGTCATCGCGAGCACCGGACTGGTACAAAGCTGCCGCAACTTCCGTCGCCGATAGGAGCTCAGATATGGCAAATAATCTGATCACTCGACGCAATTTCCTGTTATTCACTCTGACATTGTTTGGGGGGGGTGTTACGGCCTATCTGTTATCGCCAAGTAATGCAGATCCGGACCAGCCTCTACTGCACAGGCTGGGGCAAGGCGGTGATTTCACCCTGCAAAGCACCAGTGGACCGACTTCATTATCAGATTTTAAAGGCAAAGTATCGGTACTCTACATCGGTTACACCCACTGCCCGGATGTCTGCCCGACATCCCTGGCGGTTATTTCTCAGGCACTCGAGGATCTGTCGCCGGAAGAGCTGGAACAGGTACAGCCATTGTTTGTCAGCGTTGATCCCGAACGTGATACACCGGAGCGGCTGGCAGAATACAGCCAGTTCTTTCATCCTAAAATCATCGGCATGACAGGCGCGAAGAAAGACCTTGATCTGATGGTCAATCGCTATGGCGCATCTTATCGCAAAGTGGAGATGAAAGATTCTGCAATGGGCTACGCTGTGGACCACTCATCTCGCATCTATCTGATTAATAAAAAGGGGCAGCTGAGCAACACCCTAATGCACGTTACACCACCCAATCAAGTGGTTGCTGAAATTCGTAAATTACTCTAATGGGGAATCGTATGAAAAAACCGATCACGCTACGCGCCGCACTCACCGTGCCTTGCGCTGCCATGGCAGAAGTTCAGGTGTCCGATTCGTACGCCCGCGCTGTTCCTCCAAGCCAGCCGAATAGCGCTGTGTTCTTGATACTGAAAAACACCGGCGAGGTCCCGCTCGAGGAAGCGGGCGCCTTCGCTAGCCGCAAGGACGCGGTGCGCCCCCAGCGA
The DNA here is from genome assembly GCA_009908845.1 of Gammaproteobacteria bacterium. Lineage (GTDB taxonomy): Bacteria > Pseudomonadota > Gammaproteobacteria > Chromatiales > Chromatiaceae > Lamprobacter. The sequence continues at coordinate 24,436 of JAAAOQ010000073.1, read as the reverse complement.
GAGACGAGAGGGACGGACGAGGACGTCACCAAGCTGGTGGAGGGCGCTACTGGTTGCGCTACTGGGGGCGCTATTGGGGTGAGGGCAGCGATTGCTGTTAGACGCGCGGGGAGCCCGCTGGCTATTCCAGTTTTTCCAGCAGGAGTTTTAACGCGTCGATCTCGGTGAAGATCCCGACCAGCTCATCACCTTTCACCACCGGCAGGCTTCCGAATTTCTTCTCCACTATCAAACGCACCGCATCGATCAGCGGCGTGTCTTCGGTCACCGTCACCGGCTCTCTGGTCATGATGCGGGAGACCGGGGTGCTCAGGAGCACCTGCTCGTAGTCCTCCCGTCCGAGACCCAACAGCAGCCCGGGTTGGGCTCGACGGATGTCCCGATCCGTTACCATCCCTACGAGCCTGGAGCCGTTGGTGACCGGCAAATGGCGTATGTGGTGCTTGCCGAGCAGAGGCACCGCTTCTTTTAGGCTTGTCTGCTCGGATACTTGGTAAACGGGCTTTGACATATATTCTCTGACTTGCATAGGAAAGCCTCTTCTCGTTGTGCTGGGAATCGACAGCGCTAGTGTAACGTTGCGAAAGTCATGATGCACCTTGAGTGCTCATGCTGCAGCAACCCCTGCCAGAAAACTCTTTTTCCGGTTGAGCTAGACCGCGTATTCCGGCGTAACCTGACCAGCCGCTCCGTCATCATGACCAGCGATTCCGAAAAACAACCGGAAGCGGTCACGATCGCCCTGAAGTACGCAGGCCAGAGGATCGATGGCGCGGAAGCCGCCGGTGCTAATATCAAGGTAGCCTGGGATGTGTTACATGGCATCGAGCACATCCTCATCGGTCAGCTCGAGCTCCTCGCTCAACGTCCTCAGTGCTCCCCCTTGGTGCGTAGCAGTCCGGCGAGGCGATTGCCCTGTTTCTGCGGGCCGCCGCGCGGGAACAGTTGGTGCAGATAGCGGTTGCTGCCGCGCTCTCGATCCCAGACGCGCCGGAAGTGCGCGATCATGTCGCGCACCGAGGCCTGGGCGCCGTGGCGGGCGTAGTGCGTGCGCAGCCACCGAATCAGCTCCCAGTGCTCCGCGGTGAGCGTCAGGCCTTCCTCGCCCGCGAGCGCGCGTGCGAAGTCCTCGGACCAGTCCTGCGGGTCGACCAGATAGCCCTCGCTGTCGACCTCGACGCGCTGATCGCCAACCGGCAGCCAGTGGGTGCTCATACCCGGATAGGCGTTGCGGCCGCTGGGCAGCTCGCCGGGGCCACCTTTGGAGTCCAGCTCCGATTGGGTGATCGACCAGAGCTCGATCGGGATCTCGCCATCGAGGCGTCCATCGTAGCGCTGCAGCCCGGAGACCAGGATGCGGCCGCTGGTCGGCGGCAGGTCGAAGCGGGCGACGCCGGCGCGATCGGTCAACACCGGTGGCGTCTGACTACCGTCGGCATCGAGCTGCAGCACCACCGGTGTACGCTTCAATGGCTCATTAGTCGCCTTCATCGAAACCTTCACTGCGATCATCTTCTGCTCTCCTCGTGTCAGCCATCATGCCGTCGTGGGCATGGGGCCTGCTCGGTCAATCTGAGCGGTCGCGCCGCCTCTTCTGCATAAGCTAGTGCTGATATTAAGTTCACGCAAACGGAATTTATTTGACTTTGATATCGGTATCTCCGATATTCTCGTCGGCGGCCTTGGCAGCGACGGCGGCGACCCATGCGCTTGTAGAGGGGCTTTGACGGGGTGCGGCATCAGGCTGGATATCTACAGACGGGGTATTCCTTCGTCGGCACCGGGCCTGTGGCTGCTTGGAAAGGAACGACTGACCCCCGACTCTCCGAATACGCGCCGGTCATTCGCGATATCGATAGTGTGAGGTGCACCTGCGATGCTGAGAAATTTTCAAGACTTGCTCGATATGGCCGCGATGCAGGATGAACCGCAAAGGCTGCTCCTGGTGTTGGCCAAAACGGACTCCGAGAGCACCAATGGGTCGTCGCAGCGGACGGGTACGATCAGCCCAGTGATCTGCAACGATAAGCTACCTTCCGAGATCGAGAACTTTGCCGCCCTGGTCGCGGAAGCGGATGAGATCACCCAGGACTGGGACCTGATATTGATCGCCAGCCTGGATGGCGAGCGCGGACATGCGCCGAGCAGCGAGCAAGCGCAGGCTCATCTGAACAAGATGGTGAGTGACGTGCAGAATGGGCAAGACCTGTCGCGTTATCTGATCCTGGATCGACAGGAGCAGGTGGTCACGATGCGACTGCGTGACGGCGTCATGATGATCTGAGACGACTTTTTGGATGCAAACATTGGATGCAACATTTAAAAGCCCTAACAGACTGCCCCCTGTAGCCAGATAGATCAGGAGGTTGCGCGAGTCAACCGGCTGTTTTGATAGGGTTTCTTAATGTGAGCATTTGACGTAAACGACAGTTACCGTGAATCACGCGGAGTTCATCGTCCGGGCTGGCGCCGTGCCATGAAGGTTAGCGGTGATTGATCGACCGTCGTCCTGGTCGATCAGGCGATTTCGACCAGTTCCAACTGAAATGTCAGGTCGAGACCGGCGAGCGGGTGGTTGCCGTCCATCGCGACCTGGTCTTCCTCAATGCTGACCACCCTGAAGCTCGCCGACTGCCCGTCCGGCCCGGTCGCTTGCAGCACGGTCCCGACTGACAACTCGACATCCGTTGGTAATGCGTCGCGCGGGACGTCCAGGTTAAGACTGGCGTCCTGCTCGCCATAGGCTCCTTCGCAGGGGATTGTAATGGTCTTTCGCTCTCCCTCGACCATACCGATCACCGCAGCCTCGAAATCGGGCAGCATCGTTTCGTCGCCCAGGGTGAACTCCAGCGGTTCGCGCTCGCGCGACCTGTCGAACTCGGTCCCATCGACCAGGGTGCCGGTATAGTGCACCTTCACCCTGTCACCAATCTTCGCTGTCATCTCGATCTCCTCTAGCAACGCTTTGTCGTTGGGTTTTTTTGGTCGTTGTCGCTCAGTGCGCTCGCCGCACGTATCGACTAGCCGGCAATGCAACAGCATCGCGAAGGGGAGAGTTGAGGGCAAAGGGCGAGCGACGTCAAGCGGTCCTGGGCACAGGCACGAGCGGGCTGTTATTCGCGCAGCCCGCCGGTAGCTCGCAAGTGGTTCCAATCAGGCGCAGTACCCACGCGCCCGCTTCCCAGTCACTGCGACAGCTTAGCCCACCCTAGCGCGCCCGCTCGGACAAACTGTCGCAACCGGCGGCCGGTGCCATTGTCGATCGAGCCTCACGGCGGCGTGGCCAATCCGTTCTCCGCGCACAATCAACGCGCGCTTCGGCGGCGCCGGCGCCGAGCGCTAGCCCCCTCGTTCGCCTTGATATTCGCCAACAGACGCACGCCGTCCCCCTGAGTCTAGCTACCACGGAGCATTCGGTGGAGGTGGCCTAAGGCGCCCGCTAGCGGGCACCGTCGAGCCCGTTGGCACATCTTTTGCCCCTCGCACAAAGGACGATGATCGCGACCGAGGCCAGGTAAACCCCGGTTTCAAAACCGCCGACGCGCGTCGTCCGAACACTCAACGATTGGGGGGCGCAGATTATGCAGAATGCGGATGCTCAACAGGTACGCGAGCTATTGCGCGACGTGTCGTATCCGGGCTTTACGCGAGATATCGTCGCATCCGGATTCGTCGGCGACATCATCGCGCTCGGCAAAATGGTCGAGATCGACTTCAAGCCAGACTCGCGTGACGAGCATAAGGTCGCGGCAATGGAGCGCGAGATACGTGATGTCCTGCACCGCGCAAACTACTCCGACATCAAAATACGACGTATCGCTCCCTTCGTTCATGATGTCCCGCTTCGCAGCGCCAAAGAGCTTGAAAGCGAACTGCGCGATGCAGCCGCGAGCTCGAGCGCGATACCCAATCGCCCAATGACACCGCTGCAGGCAGAGTTCCTCGAAGAAGGAGAGCTGCCCGAGGCCGACCTCCTCGCCATTGCACTCGGTCGCCCGGATATCGCCTCGGCTGCAGGCTATGGGCCCGGCGGGCCCGAGCCGTTGTCAGGACCCCGGGAAAAGTTTGGCTACGCGATCGCGATGCCGGTCCTGCAATGGGACATTGACCCACATGACCCAGACGCGCAGACCTTTCAGCAGGAGATCAGGCTCGGCGACTGGGACTACCGCGTCTGGTGGCAAGCCCATCGCACGGAGAACCTCCTCTATGTGTCGATGCAAGCGATGAAAGAAGACTGGGTCGACCACGACAACAACGCCGTCCCACATCCCATTGGTCGTTCCGAGGCGGTCAACCTGGTCTTCGATAGAGATCGAGACGCGGTCGTCGCGATCTATGGCACCGTCCGAGACTTCCGTCCGTTCGTTGAGGCATTCGCTCACGCTTATCGTGGCCGGAGCGACACAACGGACGATACGGCAACCCAAGAGGCAGCAGACTGATGAGCAACAGCAACGGTAAAGGCAACGGCAAGGGTGAGGGCAACGGCGGGACCCGCTGGTTTCGCGAGCTCGATGAGCCCCGGCAATGGGAAGATTTTTATCGTCGTCGCTGGCAATACGATAAATCCGTCCGGACCAGCCATAGCGTCAACTGTTCTGGCTCCTGTTCATGGGAGGTCTTCGTCAAGAACGGAATGATCACTTGGGAGCTGCAAAAGACGGACTGGCCGCAGATCAATGATGAGACACCCAACTACGAGCCTCGCGGTTGCCAACGGGGTATCTCGTCCTCCTGGTACCCCTATAGTCCGGTGCGGCCGAAGTATCCCTATGTCCGCGGAGTGCTGCTCGATTACTGGCGCACCGAGCGTGACGCCGGCAAGGACCCGGTTGCCGCCTGGGCTGCGATCGTTGAAGACCCCGAGCGTTCGCGAGCCTATCGCAACGCACGCGGCAAGGCCGGGTGGCGCCGCACGAGCTGGGACGAAGCGACTGAGATCATTGCTGCGTCCAAGGTCTATACCATCAAGGAGTACGGCGCGGACCATCTCGCGTCCTTTTCGCCAATCCCGGCGATGAGCATGGTCAGTTTCCTGTCAGGCCATCGCCTCTCCAATCTGCTCGGCGGAACGATGCTGAGCTTCTACGAGTGGTACCACGATCTACCCCACATCATGCCGATGATCTGGGGCGACCAGACCGACGTGCATGAGTCGGCCGACTGGTATCAGAGCGCCTACTGGATCGTCATGGGCTCAAATCTGCCTATGACCCGCACAGCCGACGCCCACTTTGCCTCTGAGCACAAATACAACGGCGGAAAGCTGGTCAATCTCTCGCCCGATTACTCGGACGTCACGAAGTTTGCCGACCTTTGGCTCCCGGTTCGCCCAGGCACTGACACGGCATTCATCCTCTCGTGCATCCATGTCATTCTACAGGAGTTCCACGTCAATCGGCGGGCGCAATACTTCCAGGATTACGTCGGTCAATTCACGAATCTTCCCTTCCTGGTCATTCTCGACGAAGAAGGTGAACACTACTCGAGCGGTCGCTTCTTGAGGGCAAGCGATTTGAGCGCGTACAAGGACGAAGAGCTTGGCGAATGGAAGATGCCGTGCTTCGACAAGTCCGGAGCGCTCCGGCTGCCCGGTGGGTCTCTTGGATTCCGCTGGGAAGAGCAAAAGACCGGCCGGTGGAACCTCAAAAACGAGGATGCCGTAACCTCGCAGCCGTTCGAGCCATTGCTAACGCTAATGGACGGCGAATACGAGGAGGTCATCGTCGAGTACGCCGACTTTACCAACACCTTCAACGTTGAATTCGGTACAACGGCAATCCGCGGCGAAAAGGCGCAACGCAGTCTGCGTGGCGTACCAAGTCGTGTCTTGAAGCTGGCCGATGGCCGAGAGGCTCGCGTCGCCACGGCCTATGACTTGCTGTTGTCCCATTTTGGTGTCAACCGCGGCCTGTCCGGGCCTGGTTATCCAAAGGATTACGATGACGCCTCGCAAGCCTACACCCCGGCCTGGCAGGAGCAGGAGACCGGGGTCGATCGTAACCTCGCCATCCGTGTCGCGAGAGAATGGGCGGATACCGCCGAAAAAACCGAGGGCAAGTGCCTCTTTATCACTGGCTCAGGGATTCTGCATTGGTATCACGGTGGCTCGCTCACCTATCGTTCAGAAGCCGTCATGGGCATTCTAACGGGTTGTCAGGGTCGCAATGGCGGGGGTTTCGCGCACTATGTCGGTACTGAGAAGATCCGTAACGTGGCGGCGATTGGCACCATTGGCAATGCAGTGGACTGGGGCAATGTCGGGCGCCAACAGAATTCGACATCCTATTTTTATTTCCACACGGATCAGTGGCGCTACGATGGTATGAGCCTCGACCCGCTATGGGCGCCACGCGCGAAAGAGATGCCGAGTAAAGCGAACCATGCCGCCGACATGAATGCGGTGGCTGTGCGTAATGGTTGGCTGCCGTTCTTCCCGCAGTTCGATGAACGCAATCCGTTTGAGGTGATTCAAGAGGCGCGGAAGGCCGGTTGCAAGGAGATAGAGGATGTGCGCAACTGGGTCGCGAAGCAGTTCAAAGATGGAAAGCTGAAATTCGCACTGCCGAACGTCGATGCCCCGAAGAACCATCCGAAGGTATTGTGGATCTATCGTGGCAATCTGATCGGCACAAGCATGCGTGGGCATGAGCTGAATCTGAAACATATGCTCGGTACCCATAACAATGTACTCGGTGGCGAGACGAGAGCCAAGGAACTGGTGAATGAGATCAACTGGACGGAGGATGCACCGCTCGGCAAGCTCGACCTGATCTACAACGTGAACCTGCGGATGGACTCGTCTGCGAACTACTCGGACATCGTCCTGCCGACGGCGCACTGGTACGAGAAGTTCGATCTGACCTGCACGGATCTGCATTCATTCCTGCATCCGTTTACGCCTGCGCACGATCCTGCCTATGAGACCAAGCATGACTGGGAGGCATTCGGTCTAGTTGCCGAGAAGATTAGCCAACTAGCCAAGGTTCACCTACCTGACCCGGTAGAAGATCTGGTGATGACGGCACTCAACACCGATACCCCCGACGAGATGGCGCAGCCGATGGGTGAGCTGCGCGATTGGGCGGTCGGTGAGAGCGAACCGATTCCAGGCAAGACCTTTCCTAACGTCAACGTCGTGACCCGCGACTACACCAAGGTCTACGACATGTACACGACGCTCGGCCCCGAGGTCACGAAGCCCAATGGTTACGGCGCAAAGGGCATCAAGGGGGATCTCGCCGAGGCCTATGAGCAGATGAAGGAGAGCTATCTCGTCGGCGAGAAGGATGACCGACCCAACATGGAAACGGCAGCGAAGGTCTGTGAGGTGATTCTGCGTATCTCTCCGGAGAGTGATGGCGAGCTCTCGTATCAGGTGTTCAAGAAGCTCGAGGAGCGCTGCGGGGTGCCGCTCGCGAATATCGTCGAGCATGAACGCGAGACTGCCTACCACTACCCAGATCTGATTTCGCAGCCCCGACGCGCACTGACATCACCGCACTGGTCGGCCATCGAGACCAAGGGCCGCACTTATTCGCCATGGACATTGAACATCGAGGCGCTCAAGCCCTTCCACACGCTGACCGGGCGGCAGGAGATCTATTACGACCACCGGATGTTCCGCGATTTGGGTGAAGACTTCCCAGTCTATAAGCCGCCGGTCGATATGGTGTCGATCGGCGATGTCGCGCCAAAGGATATCGAGTTGAAGGGTGCCAAGCTGTTCCGCTTCATCACGCCACACCAGAAATGGGGCATCCACAGCATGTTCCATGACTCCTGGCAGATGATGAACATGTTTCGCGGTGGACCAACGGTCTGGATCAATGATGACGATGCCCGCGACATCAACGTGAAGGATAACGATTGGGTCGAAATCTTTAACGAGAACGGCATCCAGGTCGCTCGTGCAGTGGTGAGCCACACGGTGCCGAGGGATATGTCGATCGTCTATCACCAGACCGAGCGGCATGTGAACGTTCCGTTTTCGTCGCTCGCCCGAGAGCGGGGCGCGAGCGACCTTCGCGGCGGTAACAATAACGCCACGACGCGGATCATGATGAACCCAGCGACGATGGTGGGAGGTTACGCCAACTGGACCTATTGGCTGAATTATCAGGGCACCAGTCCGTCCGAACGCGACTGCGTCGTCCTGATACGCAAGAAGCCGATGGAGACGCGCGGTCGGAAGGTCATCTATCAAGAGTCACAGCTGAGAGTTGGGGCATAAGCCATGCGTATTAAGAAACAGATGGGAATCGTCTTCAACCTGGACAAATGTCTGGGTTGTCAAACCTGCACGATTGCGTGCAAGAACGTGTGGACGAACCGCGAAGGCGCAGAGTACATGTTCTGGAACAATGTCGAGACCAAGCCCGGTGTCGGCTATCCAAGGGAATGGGAGAATCAGGACAAGTACCGCGGAGGCTGGAAGCAGGACGCAGAGTCTGATGCACCTCGACTCAATCAGGCGTCAAAATTCTGGGAGATGATCAGCCTCTTCTATAACCCGGTCCTGCCGCAGATGGATTCGTACTACGGCAAAGGCCCTTTTACCTTCACCTATGAGGATCTGCACTCCGAGCAGCCGACGAAGTACTCACAGCCCGTCGCACGGCCGAAATCGCAGATCTCTGGTGAGGAGGATATTGAACTCACCTATGGCGTGAACTGGGAAGACAATGCTGCAGGTACGCACGAAGAGGGGACCGGGAGGCTCGACTACAACTTCAGCGACATGACGCCGGAGGCGCGGCAAGCGCTGTTGAAGTTTGAGCAGTCTTTCATGATGTACCTGCCGCGGATCTGCAACCACTGCCTGAATCCAGGCTGCGTTGGCTCTTGTCCATCGGGCGCTAACTACAAACGCGAAGAGGACGGGGTCGTACTGATCGATCAGGATCGCTGCCGTGGCTGGCGGTACTGCGTATCAGGTTGTCCGTACAAGAAGACCTATTACAACTGGCGGACCGGTAAGTCCGAGAAATGCATCCTCTGTTTCCCGCGCTTAGAGACCGGCCAGCCGCCGATGTGCTTCCAGGCTTGCGTCGGTCGTATCCGTTACCTTGGTCCTCTGCTGTACGACCTGGATCGGGTTGCAGAGGTGGCCAACACCAAGGACGAGAAGCAGTTGGTTGCGCGCCACCGGGAGATCATTCTCGACCCGTTCGATCCAGAGGTGATCGCTGAGGCGAAGCGCCAAGGGATCTCGGACAATTGGCTGGAGGCGTGCCGCCGTTCGCCAGTCTATCGAATGGTTAAAGAGTGGGAGATCGCACTGCCACTGCATCCGGAATTTCGGACGCTGCCGAGTCTATTCTATATCCCACCGGAAAGCCCGGTCGCAACCGCGAAACCGAATGATCGTGGCACGCTGGATATGGTTGATGGCGGCACGGTGCTTCCCGATCTCAAGGAGTTCCGTATTCCCATCGAATACCTGGCTCGACTGCTCGCTGCAGGCAACACCAGTGAGGTCGAGAAGGCGCTGTTGCGACAGTTAGCGCTGCGCGAGTTCCGCCGCTTGGAGCGGGTCGAAGGGCGGACCGATGATTCTGTCCTCAAGGCCGTCGGCTTGACCATCAAGCAGGCCCGGCACATGCATCGGCTTTTGGCCCTTGCGCACTTCCACGAGCGGTTTGTCATCGCCACCGCGCGCACCGAGGATACGGCGAACGCCCCTTATCTCGAGCGCGGCTTTACTGGCTACGATCTATTGAATCCGGGTGCGGGTCCCAACCGCAGGACCGAGTTCCACGGCAACAAGATGGGTGTCGGGAGTTAACGATGACGATGTCTGCACTGCAACCAGATCAAGCTGTAGGGTCGGCGAGTTGGGATCTCGGGCTGATCTACGAGTTGATTGCGGAGCTCCTCCTCAACCCCGAGATACGGGACCCGCTGTGGGTTGAGGGGGCGCTGGAGCGGTTGCCCAACTCGGCTGTACGCGAATTGCTCGAGCGATTCAAGGCGAATCCTGCCGCCCATAACATCGACGAGTACACGCAGACATTGGAGCTGACACCGCCCTGTCCATTGTATCTCGGCGCACATCTATACGAGGAGCCGAACTCGTGTCGGGGCGCCGGCGCCTGTGACCGTAATCAGTACATGATCGAGCTGGGCGCGATCTACGAGCATTTCGGACTCGGGGTCGATGCGCGCGAGCTGGCAGATTTTCTGCCGGTGATGATTGACTTCCTGGCCGCGAGCGCGAAACGCACCGAGAGGGATGGTATTGGACTAAGACGTCGGTTTGTGGAGCATTACTTGGCCCCCGGGCTGCCGGCACTGCGAGCATCGATGCGCAAGTATGAGAGCGTCTATGAGCTCCTGGTGGAGGCATTAGAGATCGCGATCGACGAGGACCTCGAGCGCATGGCCGAGGACCCGATCTGGTTACCGCCCGAGATCCTTGAAACCATTCCTGTAACGATCCAGGGCCCGGGCCAGAGCGCGGGCGCGCAGCCTGCACAGTCGCCGTCGATGATGGCAGGGGAAAGACCATGAACGAATCGCTCACGTCAAGCTACCTGATTTGGGGTGTCTTCCCTTATGTTGCGTTGACGCTGTTCTTCGTCGTGCCCTTCGTGCGAATGGTGTACCGCCCGTTCGGCATGAGCACACGAGCCAGCGGTATCTTCGTCGGCAGGGATATCCTCGGTCTGGCCGCCCATCTATTGCATTGGGGGATCTTTCTGGCGTTCTTTGGTCACCTGGCAGGGTTGATCGGGGGCCTCTTGGGATGGGGAAGCTGGGTCGGCGCCTTCTTCTGGATGGCGACGCTCGGCGGGCTCGCCGCGATCGCCGGCTCGGTGATCGCGCTTGTCCGGCGAACGACGGTGCCTGAGATGCGCGCAATGAGCCAGCCGGACGATTACATCGTGCACCTGTTCCTCATTGCGATTCTTGGGGTGGCGATCTATCAGGCCTTGGTTGATCGCATTTGGGGAGTTGCCTTTACCGCTGCGCCCTGGTTCGCGAGTCTATGGCGCTTTTCGCCCCAGCCAGAGCTCATGGCTTCCGCGCCCTGGTTGAGCAAGATCCATATCTTCCTAGCCTTTGCATTTGCGGCGTACTTTCCGTTTACCAAACTCATCCATGCCTGGACCTTGCCAGTCAACTACCTGGCTCGGCCTTATCAGGTCTTGCGGACCGCATCCAAGAAATTCCAGAACGGCTGGATCTTTGGTTGCTGGGAATTCAAGGGCGTGACGGATAAGTCGTACATGACCTATCTGGCCGGCGGAGTGATCGCTGTATTGCTGTTGATCGCCTTTATCGTCCCGGGGCCGAGCCAGACAGGACTGGTCGAGGAGGTTCAGGCAGCCAGCAATGCCGATCCGGATGCGGGCGCAAGCAAGCCGCGGAGCACGCTCGAGGGTTATCCGCTCTACGTGAGCCAGTGCGCAAGGTGCCATGGCCTAGAGGGACAGGGCGACGGTCCTGGAGCGAGGTCGCCGACGTTTACCGCTTTGCCACGAGATCTCACGACGGGTCATTTCCGCTACATCTCGACGACGAATGGGGTCGCATCCGATGACGATCTGCGGCGAGTCATCGTGCATGGTCTGCCGGGGACTGGCATGCCCGGCTTCGGGGTGCTTTCCGATCAGCAACTGAGCTCCCTCGTCGCAACCGTAACCCAATTGTGGGAGGGTCGTCCCGAGCCCGGTGAAAAGGTCGTGGTACCCCCGCGTCCGAAGCCAACAGGTGAGATGGTGGCGGAGGGGGAGACGCTCTATGCGAACCTCTGCGTTGTGTGCCACGGCGAACGGGGAGCGGGTGATGGTGTATTGACGTCTCTTCGGACCGATGCGGCCGGCCGTGTGGTCAAACCGCACGACCTGACCCGCGATCCGCTCAAAGGCGGCGCGACCGAGAGACAGCTGTATTATCGGATCGCGGCCGGTATCCCGCGTGCAGACGGTGAATGGCTAATGCCGAGCTATGGGAATCTCAAGCCTGAAAAGATCTGGGCTTTGATCTCCTATCTTGAAGCAAGCGTGCTACCGCGTGGTTTAGTTGCGGATGCCAGTTCGGCGCGATAAGGCGCTGATCTCTCGTGGCTACTCCAGTGCGTTCGACGATAACCGATTGCTGGCGAGTGATTGGGGGTGTTGCCGCGGTCAATCGACAGTAACGATTGCACAGCGGCCGGAAGCCTGACTAACGACCGTAATCCTTTTGGGGCTAAGCGCGGGTGACGAGGGTTCTCTTCTCGTCGCCCGCCTGTCGCGCGGGTCAACTCGCGTTGGCAATAAGTAGGACGACGAGTGGAATGCCGTATAACGCCGTTCGAGAGATGACCAGAGCACAGTGCCTATTGGTGTGCGTAAGGGATTGGGCCGAGCAGTTGCCGCCTGCCTCTTTTGCGCTGGTCATGGCGACTGGTATTGTGTCCATTGCTGCCGATTTGCTTGGGTTTGGTTGGCTCGCGGTCGCTTTGTTCATGATCAATCTGCTGGCGTTTACCGTGCTCAGCGTCATGACGCTCTTGCGCCTCACGCTGTTCAGTTCCGTTGTGATGCGGGATCTGAGGATGCATGGCCACGGCGCCGGTTATTTCACGATCGTCGCGGGCATCTGCGTCATCGGTGTGCAGATCTGTTTGCTCGGTGAAGCACCTGGTGTGGCAGGCATACTCTGGGTGCTCGCGATCATGCTCTGGTTTGGTATCACCTACGGCTTCTTCACCGCAGTGATCGTGAGTCAGACGAAACCATCACTGTCGGATGGGCTTGGTGGGACCTGGTTGGTCGCATCAGTGGCGACGCAGGCGATCGCCGTTCTTGGCACGACAATCAGTTCAACTGCTGGCGAAGCTGAGCCGACGATGCTGCTGCTCTGCCTTGTTTTCCACTTGATGGGGTGCATGCTTTATCTCAACGTGATTGCGCTCATTTTTTATCGTCTCACCTTTCTTCCGGTCACGCCTGAAAGCATCACACCCCCATACTGGATCAATATGGGCGCGACGGCGATTGCCACGCAGGCAGGCGCAAATCTGTTGATTTTAGGACCGCAATCGGCCTTGTTGACAGAGGTTAGCCCCTTCGTCAAGGGCTTTACCTTGTTTTTCTGGGCAGCTGGTAGTTGGTGGATACCGCTGCTGGTCTGCTTGATGCTTTGGGTTCATTGGCGCAGGCGGCGGCCACTGGTCTATACGCCGGTGCTCTGGGCGGCCGTCTTTCCGCTGGGAATGTACACGGTCAGCACCTATCAGCTCGCCCAAGCTTTGGAGCTTAGTGAATTGTTACTGATCCCGGCGATCACCGTCTACGTTGCATTGATCGCCTGGAGCTTGACCTTTTTGGGTCTCTTGCGACGCTTGCTGCGCGCACTGGACGGCGTCTTGCAGACGCTTTCTGGGCCGCGTCCATCTCAATGATGAGTGCTAACCGATGGTCAGCACAGGTCGCGTCATTAGGGCGCTGCGAGCCGCGGCCGCGACGAGGAGGAATGCACGATGCATGAGGTTCGTAGCTATTGTCCGCTCTGCATCTCGAAATGCGGGACCATTTCCACGGTCGATGGCGGGCGTTTGGTTGGGGTCAGGCCCGACCCGTCACACCCAACGGCTGGCAGTTTCTGCGCGAAGGGTCGGGCAGCGCCTGAGCTGGTGCATAGCGATAGGCGCTTGCAGGTTCCGCTGATGCGCACGCGCCCAAAAGGAGACGCTGATCCCGGTTGGCGACGCGTGTCTTGGGACGAAGCCCTTGATTTCACTGCGTCACGGCTAGGCGCGGCGGCCGAGCAGCATGGTACAGAGTCAGTCGTGTTCGGCGTCACGACGCCAAGTGGTACAGCGGTTGCCGACGGGTTTGGCTGGATCCATCGTCTGGCGCATGCTTTCGGTAGCCCAAACGTGCTCTTTGCGACCGAAAATTGCAACTGGCACAAGGATTTCGCGAGTGCACTGACCTTTGGGTCGAGCATCGGTGTCCCCGATTTCGAAGAGACCGGCTGCATGCTGTTCTGGGGATTCAATCCCTCTGTGTCTTGGCCCGCCTACGCGAAGGCGGCGACTCGTGCCCGGCGGCGCGGCGCCCGTCTGATCGTGGTCGATCCGCGCCGGGCTGGGCTCGCGGCTTCCGCTGACCAATGGCTTCCGGTGCGCGCGGGCACGGACGGTATCCTGGCGATGGCGATTGCTGGCTGCATGATCGAGCACGGATGGTACGACCAAGACTTCATCCAGCGCCGGACCAACGGGCCGATGTTGGTCCGAGAAAACGCTGGCGAGGCCATTAGCGTCGAACGCTCGACGCCCAGCGGTCAACGCCGGGCCTTGATGGTTTGGGACGCGCAGCGGCGGCGGACCGTCGCCTATGATCCGGTTGGGGGAGAGTATCTTGAAGAGGCGCCAGAGGAAGCCGCCCTTTTTGCTGATCTGACGCTTCAACACCAGGGGCAGCCGGTGCGCTGCTCCCCGGCGTTCCAGCAGTTCGCAGAGCTCTGCGCACAATATCCACCCGAAAGAGCAGCCGCGCTCTGCGGCGTGCCGGCGGACCAGATCCTGGAGACCGCTAGACTCCTGCATCAGGCGAGACCGGTGAGTTTTTTTCATTGGGCGGGGATTTGCCAGCAAGCCGAAGCCACACAGACAGGACGCGCGATCTCGATGCTGTATCTGCTCACCGGTTGTTTCGGTTCGGTAGGCGGCAATCGACATTTCCCGAGCGCACAGCTCAATGACATCATGGGCTTCGATCTGCTGGCGGCAGGACGCCTCGAGCAGACCCTGGGACGGTCGGAGCGTCCGCTCGGGCCGCCGGCGAAGGGCTGGGTCAATAGCAACGACTTCGCCAATGCCGTGTTGCATGAAGAGCCCTATGCGGTCAAAGGTCTGCTGAGCTTCGGCGCAAATCCATTGCTGACCAAGCCCAACATTCCGGAGCTGGTGCCGGCGCTCTGTGCGTTAGATACCTATGTGCATTGCGATCTGTTCATGAATCCAACTGCTGCCTATGCGGATTTGGTGCTACCGGTCGCCTCACCTTGGGAGCGAGAAGGCGTATCAGCTGGTGTTCAGCTTGGGGCGCGAGGCTCGGCCTGGCTGCAGCTGCGCCAACCAGTGATCCCACCGCAGGGCGAGGCTCGACCCGACACCACGATCGTCTTCGAGCTTGCCAAACGCCTCGGTCTTGGCGATCGTTTCTTCGACGGCGATCAACGCAAGGCTCTGCGGCATCTGGTCGCCCCGACCGGGATCGCTCTGGAGACCTTGGAGGCTCATCCTGAGGGCCTGCGGGTTGACTGTTCTCCAGGTCAGTCAGACGCATTGAAGGGGCCGAGCGATGTGCCGCAGCGACGTTTCGATTTGTATTCCGAGTCCTTGTTGCGCGCCGGCGAGGCACCGTTGCCGCGCTTCGATGGCGCGGAGCTGCAGTTGAGTGAGCGCTTTCCGCTGCGCTTGACCACCGCAAAATCGTCCTTTTTTTGCCATAGTCAGCATCATGCACTGGCGACCTTGCGGGCAAAATCGACCGAGCCTGAGGTTGAGCTGCATCCGGAGTTGGCGAGACGCCGTGGCATTGAAAACGGCGACTGGGTGCGGATCGAAACGGCTGTCGGCTCGATGCGTGCCCGCGCTAGGCTGACCTCGCGGATCAGTGCTGACACAGTCTGTGCACAATACGGCTGGTGGGAGTCCTGCCCGGCGCTCGACCTACCGGGCTACGCCATCGATCAATCCAACTACAACCGATTGATCGCTGGCGCCCATGCCGACCGCTCGAGCGGCTCGAGTGCGATGCGCGGCTATCCTTGCTCGGTCGAGCGCGAGTCGGTCGATCCAGCGCCTTCTGCCTGCCTATCAGGAGAGACATCATGGGCCTGCTGAGCTCGATAAAGGGTGTGTGGATCGCTGGTATTGGGTTGTCGATCCTGCTCGCGTTCTCGGTGAACCTCATCAACGGAAATGGTCCGTTTGCGTTCAATACGCTCGCTCTCATTCGCTGGGCTCATATCGTCGCCGGGATCATTTGGGTGGGATTGCTGTACTACTTCAACTTCGTCCAGATGCCTGCGATGGCTGCGGCAACTGCCGACAAGAATGGACCGGGGCCGGCGGCCATCGGTCGCTACATCCTGCCGCGGGCTCTGCTGTGGTTTCGCTGGGCAGCCTTAGCGACCTGGGGCACTGGCGCCTTGTATTTGCTGACGACAGGCCAGCTGCTGTCCGTCTTTACTCTGGGATTGAGCAGCGGAGACACAGAATATGCGCTCCCTCTGGGTGTTGGTGTGTGGCTTGGGACCATCCTTCTATTCAATGTCTGGGCCATACTTTGGCCTAATCAGAAGAAGCTGATGGGGCTTGTGTCTGGGGTCAACGAGGCGGAGCTTGCCAAGGCCAAGACCAGGGTCGCGACCGTCGCCCGGGTCAACGCCGTGCTCTCGATTCCGATGCTCATGTTCATGGTCGCGGGGGCGCACGGTGTCGCTCTGTGAGGGGCGCGCGGTTGGGCGTTGCCTCGTTTGCCACGTCCCTCCGCCGTGCACGTGCTTCAGCACTAGGAAGCTTCAGCTAAGAAACCAAGACGTCGCAACCGGTTTTTGGATATGATTCGCATTCTATACTTTGCGAGCCTGCGCGAACGGCTGGGAATCGCCGAGGAACAATGGCCTTGTCCTGAGGGCTCCATCAGCGTAGCGGAGGTGATCAACGACTTACGCCGCCGCGGAGGTGTCTGGGCCGAGGCGCTGGGTGAAGGCGAGCGGCGGATGATGGCGGTGAACCAAGAGCTTCGACAGGCTGACTGTCAGCTGGTCGATGGTGATGAGTTGGCAATCTTTCCTCCGGTCACCGGAGGCTGAGCGCGGGGCGGAAAACGGTGACATCATAATGATCAAGCACCGCCACTGGCTCTTTACCCCTTAGGAGAACCACTGATGACAGAAAAAACGAACGATATCTTGCATGAGCCTCACAAGCCGCAGTTTGCGTCGGCGCCGCAACAGGCGAGGAAGGCGGCGACCATCGAGGAAGCCTATGCGGCTGCCGCCGAGCTGAAGCCATCCGTTGGGCAGGTCAGACTCCTGGCGAAACAGCGCCGCGCCGACCTCGCGTCCATCGGCAAGAGTGCATTGCCTCCAGACCAATGGGGCATTTGACCCGAGCCTGGATAGCTCGGCTTCGCAGCTAATGCAAGACGGCGGAAATGCCGAGACCGATTGTCGCGGCCCGCAAGGGCCGTGGGGTAGGAGCCCAGGTCGCGAGACCCGATGGCGAGACCCGGTGGCATGAAAAAGGTCTCGGTATTGTTGACGCGATGCACGACAGAATACGCACTTCGCAAGACCCATTATGTCGAATCGCCCCGAACATCTTTCCGATGTCGATTTCAACGCGATCCAGGGTCTACAGCCCGAGGTACTGGACCGACTGGTTGGTGTCGGCGCGACAGAAGACGCGGCTGTCGAAGATCTGCGGCGGCAGGTCATTGAGGCCCTGAAGACTGTCTACGATCCAGAGCTCCCGGTCAATATCTACGATTTGGGACTCATCTATCGTCTGGATGTGGACGCGCAAGGCGACATCCTGATCGTGATGACGCTGACTGCACCTGGCTGTCCGGTGGCTGGGATCATGCCTGTTATGGTGCGCAACGCCGTCACCGGAATCGACGGGATCGGCTGTGTTGACGTATCGCTCGTCTGGGAGCCGCAGTGGTCTCCGGAGCGAATGTCGGAGGCGGCCCGGCTGGAGCTGAATATCCTCTGACCCCGGCCGGCGTTGAGGCGTCAATAGCCGGGCTACCACCAGGCCTCCGGATAAGCGTGCGCGCTTGCCAGGTTGCTAACCAACTCAGCAGGTGTGCATCGTCGTCTGAGAATCAACGCAGCTTAGGCCAGCTGACGAGCGTGATGCCAAATAGCGCGCCACCCCACGACCGAATGACCTCAGTCTTGCTGACCGAGGCGGACTGCCGCGTGTCGAGCCCGACGCCTGTTCCGGTCATCCACCGCCCTCACGAGAGACCAGGCAAGCGGCAGGCGCGCACGAACTCCTTCCGCAGCAGCAACCCTCGGAGCTGCCCAGTCGAATCAACAACCGGCATACTTCGCCCGTCGTGCCGTGCAAACGAGGTGATGATCTCGTTGACAGACGCGCTCTCGCCAACGGTAATGACGGGGGACGACATCATCTCCCCGACCGAATTGCTGCTGCAACGCCGGCTCACGGTCTTCTGAGTCTCGGCAAGGTTGAGCAGGAGCTGCAGGTAGGAATTGGCACCCATACAATGGAGAAAATCGGTCTCTGTCAGAATTCCGATCACTCGGCCTTGCTCATCAACCACCGGCAAGCTCTTCAGCCGCTGACCTGTGATCTCTCTCGCAGCCTCGCCTAAACGCATCTGCGGCTGCAACGGCTTAATGGCGCTGAGCATCAGGTCACCAGCTCGCAGATTCTTGAACAGCCGGCCAATCGCGTGCTCTGATGCGAACTGATAGAGGACGCGAAAATCCTCAGTGCTGATGTCGAGATATCCAGGGATATGTCGCATCGCATCGATCACGTCCTCTTCAGTCAGATCCAGGCGCACCAGATGGCTGTCGCCACTCTGAGCGGAAAATGCGGATGTTTTCGAAGCCATCATATCCGTGAATCCAGATTGCGCATTGCGCTTCGCTGACGAAAAAGACGCCAAGAGCTGGAATTCGGGCTCCTCGCGACCTAGGTTAAGGCCCTGATGAGAAGTCGTCTTTAACCTGGTCAAATCTGTTCGGAGCCCTGTTCAGTGTCGCCCCAGCGAAAGACCAATACGGGTATGCTGGACTGTGTCAAGACATGTTGTGTCTCACTGCCGATCATTATTGATTGAAAACCTTTACGACCGTGTGAGGCCATAAAGATCAGGTCAGCGCCGCATTGCGATGCCGCAGCGACAATTCCCTCGTGCGGTCTGTCTGGTGTTGTGCTGATGGCGTTGCACTCAATTCCCGCTTCATTGCAGAGCGTTTGTACGAACTCGAGACTGCGCTGCACGCCAATCTCCGCGGCCTTTTCAAACTGAGCACGGGTTTCTTCGTCGACGACGTCGCCATCGAAGACGGCGGCGGAAAAAGTGGAGGACGATAACTGCGGCCTCGCATGGTACGCGGTGATCTTCGCGCCAAGGGCTTGCGCAAAGCGAACAGCGGCACGGCTCGTCGACTTCGACAATTCGGTCCCATCAGTGGGCACTAAAAGGTTCTTGAACATTATCAGTTACCCAGCGTTGCGGTGGCGAACGGTGACAGCCATCAACTGTGGATGCGTTAGACATTGGCAATCGACAAAGCAGAGCCGCGACGAATATAGAAGTACCAAGTCATAAACAGCATTGTGACATAGCAAGCGAGGAAGAGGGTAAAGCCTCCGACAATACCAAACATGGCGAATCCACGCGGGATAAAGAAGGCACCGAGCGACCCGATCGCGCCGGCTATGCCAATGCAGCCGCCAGCGAGACGGCGCGCGGAGATGAGTCGCGCCGGATCGAGCTGCTTGGTTTCCGGGTCCAAGGCGCTGGCCCGGAAGGCAGCTGGAATCATCCGATAGACGGTGCCGTTGCCCATCCCGGCCGCTGTGAATAAGAGTAAGAATAGACCGAGGAAGAGCGGGAAGTTGAGTTGTTCGAGCGTCAGTACGAGCCCGAGGCTCCCGCCACACATAAACAGGAAGACGACCATCGTCATGCGCGCGCCGCCAAAGCGATCAGCGAGCATGCCGCCAAACGGGCGCACCAAGGCACCTAACAGCGCACCGATAAAAACGATCTTCATAGATACCTCTGGAAACTCGGAACGCAGCAAGGTCGCGAAGGTGTTGGCGTAACCGATGTAAGAGCCGAAGGTGCCGATGTAGAGCCAGGAGATGATAAAGGTATTACGGTCGCCAAGCGCCATGCCGAAGCTCTTGATATCGGCGCGGGCGGTTGTCAGATTGTTCATGAAGAAGAAGGCACCCATTGCCGCGATGATGCAAAGGGGAATAAAGATGAGCCCTGCCCGATCGAGAGCGAGGCCGCCTCCGGTGATGATGACGATCGGGACTGTAAACTGGACCCAAGCGACGCCGAGATTGCCGCCAGACGCATTGAGGCCAAGCGCGGCGCCTTTGACCCGCTCTGGATAGAAGAACGAGATGTTGACCATTGAGGAGGTGAAATTCCCGGCACCCATACCAGCGAGGCTTGCGATGATGATCAATAGCCAGAACGGGGTTGATGGGTCGCTGACGGCAAACGCCAGACCAGATGCCGGGATCATCAGCAGCAGCGCCGAGGCGATGGTCCAGTTGCGTCCGCCGACCATCGGCACGGTAAAGGTATAGAGAAAGCGCATGAATGCGCCGGTCAGGCCGGGAGCGGCGATCAACCAGAAGCGCTCGTCTGCAGTAAAGGTGAAACCGGCATCTGGCAAACGCGGCACAACGATGCCCCAGAGGCCCATCATCGCGAAGCCAAGAAATTCGGCAAACATCGACCATCCCAGGTTTCTGCGTGCAACCTTCTTACCGACGCCTTGCCATTGCGCGTCGCTCTCGGGGTTCCAGTTGGTGATCCAACGACCTGGTTTGGTCTCTAGCCGCGCATCGGGGTGAGTCGCTGCGCCCGACAGCATGTCTGCGGTCGAAGTAGCCATTGACGTATCCTCTTGAATCTTGTCAGCAATGGAGCCGGCGGTTCGCTTCGGCAGAATCCGGGGTTGAGCGCGAATCGTGATGCGGTTATTGCGCGAGGCGGCGGACGTTGGACTGCTCGTGCTGAAGTGATGCGACCTCGACCTTTAGGGCTGCGATCATGCGTTCGGCATCGTCGAGCTGCTCCATAAAGGCAGCGAGCGCGGATTGATACCTTTCTTCTTCGCTGAGGCGCGCCGCGATGTCGGCTTTCAGCTCCTCAGACTGCTGCTTGACTGTTGAAATGGCTTGTATCAGCCGATCCCCTCCGTGCTTAATCGGAAGTGAGCTGTCGAGTGGCGCGCGAAGCCGGAGGATAAAGGTAGTGCCGTTGTCCGCATACTTCGGTGTCGGCTCGCGAAAGAAGTAGGTGTCGACAAGAAAATAGCCGGATAGCAGGCAGCTCAATGTGATCAGACTATAGAGTGGCGCTAGGTTGGGTCGCCAAGGCTCGCGGCCGGTATGCGTCGCGACTGCATTAAGAGTCATCATTACCTCCGGGTTGTCGTTGAGAACAGTCGTTGAGAACACATCAGTGCCCGTGTAAAGCGGTTCCGACCGCTGGCCGGGAGCTTGCGTTGATAGAAATCGGGCAAGGCAGCATCCATGCCAGCGTCGCCGCGCTCATCTGGAGTGGGAGCCCTCCATAAGACCTATCGATCGATGGTTGGCTGTTTGTCGATGGATCGCTGCGGTATTCGAAGCAGCCGGTCGCGCCTTGGCAGCGAGTCGGGGTCAGGGGAGAGGGCTTGGGCGGAGCAAAATGTCGCCATGGCTGAGCCGAAGCGGGACATCTTGTCGCGGCGTGCGCAAGGTCGAGCCGTCCGTTGGGGAGGATGGCTCGCGCGAAGGCCAGTAGGGACCGTGCAGTGGAGCCTTAGGCGGGAGCAAGCACGGGCTCGAGAACGCGCTCGGTGGTGAGGTCCTGCGTGCTCGCTTTGAAGATGTCGATGAAGTGCTGGTGGTACTTGCGCAGGTACTTATCGCGTGAGTACGCGATCTTGGTCACTTCCCAGGGAAAGAGCTGGCTCAGGTCGCGCATGCCCAGATCCTGGTCTTCGCTTGGCTGATAGGCGAGTGAGGCGATGATGCCAACGCCGAGCTCGCTGCGGACATAGGTCTTGATCACATCCGTATCGGCGGCGCTCAGCACGATCTGTGGCTTGACCCCGGCCTTTGCGAAGGCGTCGCTGAATGCGCTACGGCCGGTGAAGCCGAAGACGTAGGTGACGATCGGATAGCGACCGAGCGCATTCAGGGTCAGCGGACACACCTCCAAGAGCGGATGTGCCAAGGGCGCGACCAGCGCCCGGTTCCAGCGGTAACAGGGGACGGTCTGCAGCGCGACCTCTTCGCCCAGTGCCTCGGTACAGACCGCGAGATCGACCAGATCGCGTAGCGCTAGGTCTGCGAGCTGTGCGGGCGTGCCTTGATGGATCTGCAGCTCAACCTGTGGGTAGGCGTGCGCGAAGGTCTTGATCACGGGTGGCAAGACATACCGGGCCTGTGTATGGGTGGCGCCAATACGCAGCAAACCCTGATGCTCGTTGCTGTGATCCTGGCCGACGGCGGTGATGTTGCCGACCTGCCGCAGCACCTCGCAGGCGTGACAGAGCACTTGCTCGCCAACCGGCGAGAGCCCGATGAGCCGCTTTCCGTGACGCACGAACAGTGCGGTTCCGACCTCTGCCTCGAGCTGTTTGAGGTGCTGAGTAACCGCCGACTGGACGAGATTGAGCCGTTCGGCCGTGCGGCTGACGTTGAAATGCACTTCAGACAGGACGACAAGGGACCTGAGTTGGCGCAGCTCCATATCGTTGCTCGTGATACCGGCGCAGAAATGATCATTTCCAACCGCTGCTGATGCCTGCCTAGACTGTTTCTCACCAGTGGCACAGGGCCTGCGATTGTGTTCGAAATTGCAATGCAAAGCGCACGCCAGGAGACAGGCAATGATCAGCGGCAATCCGAGCCCCCTCTCGAGTCCGATCGATGCGGCAACGCAACGGGCCTTAGAGCAGCTCGTGCGGCCTCTGTCGGCGACGCAGATCGCCTGGCTGAGTGGGTATCTGGCGCAGCTTGCTGAACAGACGGTTGCCAATGCCGCCGAGGAGGAGCCGGCCGAGATCGTCACCATCCTCTATGGTTCGCAAGGCGGAAACACCAAAGGTCTTGCTGAGCAGCTCCATGCCCGCGCCCAGGCTGACGGCATTGGCACCCATCTCCTGTCGATGGCCGAGCTCGCGCCGCGCAAGCTCGCCAAGCTGCAGCGGGTCGTCCTGCTGACGAGCACGCACGGCGAAGGCGAGCCGCCAGAGAGCGCCTATGCACTGCATGCCTTCGTGATGGACCCAGATGCCCCGCGCATGGAGTCGCTTCAGTTCGCGGTGATCGGGCTCGGCGACTCGAGCTACGAGCACTATTGCCAGACCGCGGTCGATTTTGACCGCCGCTTGGCCCAGCTCGGCGCGCGCCGGATGCTGCCGCTGCAATGCTGCGATGTCGAGTACGAGGCCGACGCCCAACGCTGGCAGACCGATGTCCTCGGGCGCCTGGCAGCGCTTGGGGCCAAACGCCGAGCGATGGTTGCCGCGCGGCCGCTCGAGCATGGCGAACCACCGGCCTCTTACACCAAGGAAACCCCCTATGCGGCGACACTGCTCGAGAACCGCCGCATCACAACGCCGGATGCCGTGGCCGACGTTCGCCATCTGGCGCTTGGAGTCGACCCACGGCTGGTACGTTATCGCCCCGGAGATACCCTGGGTGTCTGTTTCCGCAACGATCCGGCGCTGGTCGATCGGATTCTCGAGCGGCTCGGCCTCGATGCGTCGAGCCCGGTCAGTCAAGATGACAGCGTTCAGGCGCTGGGCCAGGTCCTGACCGAGCGCTTGGAGCTGACGCAGGTTCATCCAACGACCGTCCGACGCTGGTCAGAGCATGCCCAGGCCTCGCAACTGCAGGCGATCGTTGCCGACCCAGCCAAACTGCGCGACTACGCCCGCCGTCGCCAGTTGATCGATCTGATCAGCGACTTCCCGGCCTCGATCGACGCCGATGCCGTCTCCGGGCTATTGCCTCGGCTGCAGCCGCGCCTTTACTCGATTGCATCAAGTCAGGCCGAGGTTGATGACGAGATCCATCTGACCCTTGCGGTGGTGCGTTATCGCCGAGCGGGTGAGCTGCGTTTGGGAGGCGCGTCAGGCTTCTTGGCTGAGCGACTGCGGCCGAATGATTCGCTGGCCGTCTACCCAGTCGACAATCCCAGTTTTCACCTGCCGACGCCAAGCGGTGTCGACATCATCATGATCGGCGCGGGCACCGGTATTGCGCCCTATCGTGGCTTCTTGCAGGAGCGTGCGGCGGCCGGCGATCGCGGGCGCAACTGGCTGCTCTTCGGCAACCGCCACTTCCATCGCGATTTCCTCTACCAGCTCGACTGGCAGGCGCAGCGCAAGGCCGGCTTGCTGGATCGGGTCAGCTTGGCGTTCTCACGCGATCGCGCGCAGAAGGTCTATGTGCAGGATCGCTTGCGGACGGAGGCCAGGGAGCTTTTCCGTTGGCTGGAGGAGGGCGCGCATCTCTATGTCTGTGGCGCAACCGAGATGGGAGAGGCTGTCCACCAGACCTTGATCGACGTGGTGGGCCGCGAAGGCGGATTCCAGGAGGACGCAGCCACTGACTACATCGATACCTTGCGCCGCGAGGCGCGTTACCACCGAGACCTCTACTGATGACCTCCCCCCTGCACGAGAATGAAGC
>JAAAOQ010000121.1 GCA_009908845.1 Gammaproteobacteria bacterium | reverse complement strand
GGGCATCAACGGTGCGGCTGCAGACCTGGGGGCGGTGGCACGGATGATGGAGCGGCTGCAGCCGCGCGGTCCCGATCATGGCGGCAGCTACAGCGATGGTGCGCTCGCCTTTGGGCATCGTCGACTGTCGATCATCGACCTCTCTGCGCGCTCGAATCAGCCGATGGTCGATCAGGGTCTGGGGCTCGCATTGGTCTTCAACGGCACGATCTATAACCATCCCGAGCTGCGTCGGGAGCTGCGCGATCTGGGCTACAGCTTCTTCTCGGACGGCGACACCGAGGTCATCCTGAAGGCCTGGCATGCGTGGGGAGAGGGCTGCGTCGCGCGCCTGCACGGGATGTTCGCATTCGCGGTTTGGGACACCAACAAGCGCCAGCTCTTCCTGGCGCGGGATCGCTTCGGGATCAAGCCGCTGTACTGGAGCGAGTCTGGCGGCCGCATCCGCTTCGCCTCGACAACCCAAGCGTTGATCGCGGCCGGCGGCATCGGCTCCGAGATCGATCCGGTCGCGTTGCACAATCTGTTTACATTGCATGCCGTGGTGCCCGCGCCGCGCACCATCCTGAGCGCCATCCGCAAGCTGCCGCCGGCACACTGGCTGCGCATCGATGCCGATGGCACCAAGACCGAAGGGCGTTACTGGCAGCTCGATGCAACCTGCGAGGCGATCGGATCGGGTGAGCCGCGCTCCGAGGCCGACTGGATCGAGGCGATCCATGATGCCCTCGAGACCGCGGTGCGCAAGCGCCGCGAGATCGCCGATGTGCCGGTCGGGGTGCTGCTCTCGGGCGGGCTCGATTCGAGCCTGCTGGTCGCGTTGCTGGCCGAGCATGGCGTCTCGGATCTGCACACCTTCTCAGTCGGCTTCGAGGACACCCCGGAGGAGGCCGGCAGCGAATTCGAGTACTCAGACCAGGTGGTCGCCCACTTTGGTACCCATCATCATCGCTTCAGGGTGCCGAACGACGAGGTCCTGCGCCGCCTGCCCGAGGCGGTCGATGCGATGACCGAGCCGATGTTCGGCCAGGATGCGGTCGCCTTCTATCTGCTCGCCGAACAGGTCTCGCGCGAGATCAAGGTGGTGCAGTCCGGGCAGGGCGCCGACGAGGTCTTCGGTGGTTATTTCTGGTATCCGCGCATCGCGGCGGACCAGGAAGGCGGTCCGGTCGATCGGCTGCGCCGGCACTATTTCGACCGCGACCACGACGAGTACTTGAGGATGGTGTCGGGAGCTTTCGCTGGGCCCGATCACACGGAGGCGTTGATCGCCGAGCGGCTCGCCGAGCCCGGTGCCGACGAGGTGATCGATGCGGTCCTGCGCCTCGACGTCACCACCCTGATCGTCGATGATCCGGTCAAGCGCGTCGACAACATGACAATGGCCTGGGGGCTGGAGGCACGCGTGCCCTTTCTCGACCACCAGCTCGTTGAGCTCGCGGCCAAATGCCCGCCGGCGCTCCGGCTGCGCGAAGGCGGCAAATATCCGTTGAAGGCGATCGCGCGCGGACGCCTGCCGGACGCGGTGATCGACCGGCCCAAGGGCTACTTTCCGATGCCCGCGCTCAAGTACGTGCGCGGACCCTTCCTGGAGCTCATGCGCGACATCCTGTCGTCACAGGCCTGTCGCGAGCGCGGCCTCTATCGGCGGGATTACATCGACACGCTGCTCGCCGCGCCGGATCAGCACCACACTCGGATTCAGGGCAGTAAGCTCTGGCATGTCGCATTGCTCGAATATTGGCTGCAGCGGCAGGTTGATGGCGCCGGCGAACCGGCTTGAGCACAATGCGAAAAACGCAGCGCCTTGATATAGCGCCTTGATATAGCGCCTTGATATAGCGCCTTGATATAGCGCCTTGATATAGCGCATTGCTATCCCGACCTTCGGCTGACCAAACACCCAGGTTCAAACGAGGTAATGCGATGGACGTTCTCGAGCGCATCGATCAGCAGGTCAAGGGTCATCCGATCGTGATCTATATGAAGGGCACGCCGCAGATGCCGCAGTGCGGCTTCTCGATGCGGGCGGCTCAGGCACTCGGCGACACAGGGGTGTCGTTCGCCTATGTCAATGTCCTGCAGGACCCGGAGATCTTCGAGAGCCTGCCGCGCTATGCTGACTGGCCGACCTTTCCGCAGATCTACGTCGATGGCGAATTGGTTGGCGGCTGCGACATCACGCTCGAATTGGCCGCGAGTGGTGAGCTCAAGACCATGATGGAGTCGGCCGCGGCCAAGCACGAGGCCGGCACGAGCGAGAGTGCGGGTTAACCCGGCCGCTTGTTTTTTGCCCATTCCGGCTCCGGCGCTGCGTTGCATCGGCGACCTCGTCGGAGCATCAACTGAAGGGAGCATCCGCGGATTTGGGCCTCGCGCAAAGCTCAGCCGGTTCGCTCGGCTGACCCTGGTCGATCAGCCGAGCGGTCCGCGCCTGCCCGCAGCGTTGCTGACCGCCAGTCATTGACGATCGTACAAAACAGTTGCGCCGTCTGTTCCGCATCATAGATCGCGGAATGCGCAGCGCTGTTATCCCACCCGAGTCCAGCAGCTTGCACGGCCTTGGCCAGCACGGTCTGGCCGTAGGCGAGGCCGGCGAGCGACACCGTATCGAACACGCTGAAGGCATGGAACGGATTGCGCTTGTAGTCATTGCGCTCGACCGCTGCCTTGATGAAGCCGAGGTCGAAATGGGCGTTGTGGCCAACCAGGATCGCGCGGTTGCATCCCTGTGAAGAGACCGCCTTACGGATTGGATCGAGGATCTTGCGCAAGGCCTGCTGCTCGGTCATCGCGTCCCGAAACGGGTGGTCGGGATCGATCTTATTGAACGCCAGTGCGCTTTGATCGAGCTCTGAGCCGAGGAACGGCAAGACATGGCAAGCATGTGTCGGGCCTGGGATCAGCCAGCCGTCGGGGTCCATCCGAATGACAATGGCGGCGATCTCGAGTAAGGCATGGCGCTGGGGGTCGAAGCCGGCGGTCTCGACATCGACGACGACGGGCAGGAAACCGCGGAAGCGTGCGGCGATGCCCTGAGGCGCGGAGGCTTGGTCACGAGGTTGCATCGGGGCAGCATAAGAGCCTTGTGAGCAAAAGCCAAACGACGACACGCCGAGACAAACGCTCTATACCCGAGCGGCGTCGGAACGGTGATGCCGCGCTCTGTGCCGCGATGGTCGTCGATGCCTGTGCTACCATTCGATCTCATGGAGGCGGTAGCGCATGACAGATGATGCGGGGGTCCGGCGTATGCGAAAGGCGTTCATGCGCATCCTTCCCTTTTGGGTCGGTGCGGCGTTGGTGGTTAGCGGGTGCAGCTCGATCCCTGAGGCACAACGCGATCCACGCGACCCCTGGCAGTTGTACAACCGGGCGATGTTCAAGTTCAACACGGACTTTGACAATGCCTTCATGAAGCCCGCCGCGCAGGGTTACCAGTTCATCACGCCGGAGCCTATCGACCGCGGTATCACCAACTTTTTCAATAACATCGCTGATGTCACCTCAGCGGTCAATAACGCGCTCCAATTCAAGCTCTCACGCGCTGGTAGCGACGTCGGACGTGTGGTGGTGAATACCACTGTCGGGGTTGTCGGCTTCTTCGACGTGGCGACGAATATGGGGATTCCGACCTATAAGGAGGACTTCGGGCAGACCCTCGGCTACTGGGGGGTGGGCGCTGGTCCGTTCCTGATGTTACCAATTCTCGGGCCGAGCTCGGTACGCGACACCGTCGGTCTTGCCGGGGACATCGTGGTCGACCCGCTCTTCAACCTGAACGAAGACGAGATCTACTGGGGCCTTGTCGTCTTGCGTACCATCGATAGGCGCGCTGATCTGCTTGCCGCTGGCGATCTGATGGACGAAGCCGCGCTCGACCGCTATGCGTTCGTCCGAGACGCCTTTCTGCAGCGTCGTCGAAACCTGGTCCACGACGGGGCCCCGCCGGCCGACGAAGAGTACGATCTGTTCTGGGATGAAGAAGCGATCGACCCGTAGCGTCGGGTGCTGTCCGTTTGACTGAGCTCATTCACTGAGCGCCTCTGCTGAACGCCTGTGCTGAGCTGGCTTACAGACTCGTCCCTGGTCCTCCAGCTTAGGCCTGCTCTACTTTCTTCATCATCGCGGCCGCCGGCTTGATCCGGCGTACCGGCGAGCGTTCGTATAGCCATTCCGCCTGATCGCCGGAACAGTCAGCAACGATGGGCTCAGCCTGTCCGGAAACCAGGGCGGGTGACTAGGAGCCGGGTATACTGTCTTTATTGACAGTTACCCGGGATTGGCAGGTGGCTGCTTACGCAGAGCTCAACTGTTGGTCGAATTTCACCTTCCTATCCGCCGCCTCGCATCCGGAAGAGCTGATCCGGACTGCGGCTCGGCTCGGCTATCGCGCGCTCGCGTTGACCGATGAATGCTCGCTGGCCGGGGTCGTGCGTGCCCATGCCGAGGCAAACGCGTTCGGATTCAAGCTGCTGATCGGTACCGAGGTCGCAGTCGAGGCGGGTCCGCGTTTGATCCTGCTTGCGGCCGATGCGTCGGGTTACGGGAATCTCTCGGCACTCATCTCCGTCGCACGTCGGCGTGCCTCTAAAGGGTCCTATCGCCTGCTCGCGACCGATCTGGATAATGGCCTTCCCGGCTGTCTTGCGATCTGGATCGCCGATACCGAGGCGAGACTGTCAGATGGGGGTTGGCTTTGCGAGCGGTTTGCGGGCCGTTGCTGGATCGGGGCCGCGCTACACCGTGCCGGCGATGATCAAGGGCGGTTGCGGGGGCTGCAACGGCTCGGGGGTGCGCTGGAACTACCGCTCGTCGCGATTGGTGCGGTTCGCATGCATGCGGCAGAGCGGGCGCCGCTGCTCGACCTGGTGCGGGCGATCCGCGCCGGTGTCGATGTCGCGCGGGGTGCGGCGCACAGGCAGAACCGGGAGCAGCATCTACGGACTCTTGAGCAGTTAGGTCGTTTCTATCCCGAGCCGCTGCTTGCCGAGACCTTGGTTGTCGCCGAGCGTTGTCAGTTCAGCCTCGATCAGCTGCGCTACGAGTACCCCGAGGAGCTGGTTCCGGCCGGCGAGACGCCGGACGGCTATCTTCGGCGCATGACCTTCGCAGGTGCCGGCCGGCGCTGGCCCGATGGGATGCCCAGGGTCGTTCGCGATCAGGCCGAGCATGAGCTGCGACTGATCGCGGAGCTCGGCTACGCCCCCTACTTCCTCACTGTGATGGATATCGTCCGCTTTGCCCGCAGCCGCGGCATCCTGTGCCAAGGTCGGGGCTCGGCGGCCAACTCGGTCGTCTGTTATTGCCTCGGTATCACCGAGGTCGACCCGGCGCGCATCGCGATGCTGTTCGAGCGCTTCATCTCGCGCGAGCGCGGCGAGCCGCCCGATATCGATGTCGACTTCGAGCATCATCGGCGCGAGGAGGTGATCCAGTATCTCTATAACAAGTACGGCCGCGAACGCGCCGCGCTCGCGGCCACCGTGATCAGCTACCGACCCAAGAGCGCGCTGCGGGATGTCGGCAAGGCGCTCGGCTTCTCGCTCGATCAGGTCGACCGTCTGGCCCGCAACATCAACTGGTGGGACGGGCAGCAGGTCGCGCCGGAGCGCCTGCGCGAGGTCGGCCTCGATCCCACGCATCCGCGCGTGAGCATGCTGTTGCAGCTGGTGCATCAGCTGATCGGCTTCCCACGCCATCTCTCACAGCATGTCGGCGGCTTCGTGATCTCGAATGGGCCGCTGACCCGGTTGGTGCCGATCGAGAACGCGGCCATGGACGGGCGCAGCGTGATCCAATGGGACAAGGACGATCTCGATGCGCTCGGTTTGTTGAAGGTCGATTGCCTCGCGCTCGGCATGCTGAGCGCGATCCGGCGCGCGTTGGACCTGATCAACGGCTTTCGCGGGACGGCGCTCGAGCTCGCGTCGATCCCTGCCGAGGACCCGGCCGTGTATCGGATGATCCAGCGCGCCGAGACCACCGGGGTCTTCCAGATCGAATCGCGCGCCCAGATGGCGATGCTGCCGCGCCTGAAACCAGTCTGTTTCTACGATCTGGTGATCGAGGTCGCGATCGTGCGACCGGGCCCGATCCAGGGCGACATGGTCCATCCCTATCTGCGGCGACGTCAGGGCCTGGAGCCGGTCAGCTATCCATCGGCCGAGGTCGAGCAGGTGCTTGGGCGCACGCTCGGGGTGCCGATCTTCCAGGAGCAGGTGATCCAGGTCGCGACGTTCGCGGCCGGCTTCGATCCCGGCGAGGCCGATCAGGTGCGCCGCTCGATGGCGGCCTGGCGCCGCCGCGGCGGGCTGGAGCCGATCCGCGACCGGCTCATCGACGGCATGATCGACCGCGGTTATACGCGCGCCTTCGCCGAGCAGCTCTATCATCAGATCCTCGGTTTCGGCGAGTACGGCTTCCCTGAGTCACATGCGGCGAGCTTTGCGCTGCTGGTCTATTGCTCGGCCTGGCTGAAGCACCATGAGCCGGCCGCCTTCTTTGCCGCGTTGATCAATAGTCAGCCGATGGGCTTCTATGCGCCTGCCCAATTGATCCGTGAGGCGCG
Organism: Gammaproteobacteria bacterium; assembly: GCA_009908845.1. Lineage (GTDB taxonomy): Bacteria > Pseudomonadota > Gammaproteobacteria > Chromatiales > Chromatiaceae > Lamprobacter. The sequence continues at coordinate 7,988 of JAAAOQ010000121.1, read as the reverse complement.
TCGGCAGCAGGTCGAGGTCCGTGCGGTCGATGTCAGCGCTAGCGACTGGGATTGCACACTCGAGCGCACGGAAGATGGCGTTCCGGCGCTGCGTCTGGGTTTGCGGTTGGTCAAAGGGCTCTCGCGCGCCGGCGCACGGCGTCTGGTTGCGACGCGGCATGAGCGTCGCTGGCAGTCGTTGGCCGATCTGCGCCATCGCAGTGGGCTCGACCGGCGGGACATGAAGGCCCTGGCGGTGGCTGATGCGCTGAGCGGCATCGCCGGTCACCGCCATCAGGCCGCCTGGCAGGCGACGTCGCGGGCGGAAGCGCTACCGCTGCTGCCCCCCGACGAGCAGGCAGCCGCACTGCCGCTGTTGTCTCCACCACAGGAAGGCGAGGCGATCGTCGCCGACTATGCCAGCCTGGGCTTGAGCCTGCGCCGACACCCGTTGGCGCTGTTGCGGCCCGAGCTCGATCGGCTGCAACTGCTGACGGCGCAGGCCGTGGAACAGGTCGCACCAGGCGTTCGGGTGCGCACGGCCGGGCTAGCGATCACCCGCCAGCGCCCGGCATCGGCCAATGAGGTGACCTTCGTGACGCTCGAGGATGAGACCGGCCAGCTGAATCTGGTGATCTGGAAGCGGATCGCGGCGCGTCGACGCGCGGCGCTGCTGAATGCCCGCCTGCTCGGTGCAGTCGGCGAGGTGCAGCGCGAAAGCGGGGTCACGCACCTCGTGGTCAGCGAGCTCGTCGACTATTCGGCGATGCTCGGTGGGCTGGTGATCAGGGTTCGGGACTTCCACTGAACGCGCGGCTATTAGACGGGCGCTTCCTGCGCTCAAGACCGCCTCTGCACTCGACGAGTGAGCCTGCGCCAAGTCCTTATGGCGCCTGCTGGAAATCCGATCAGAGACGCCGATCTGGCCCCATACTGGGCAATCGCGCTGCACGTCATTCTGATCGCGCCGATGATCAGGCGGAGCTCATCTGATGCCTCAACTGGAGCTCGAGCTGGAGCTCGAGGATTTCTTGCCACCCTTGCTCCGGCAATACCCACTGACTTTGACCCCATCCTTGCGGGTATAACTATCGACCCAGGTACAACTGTTTTGACGTTCACAAGCGGCTTTTTCCATGCCTTTGCATTCAGCGGCGAAGACCGCTGACTGGGAGGCGAGTAGGAGCCCTCCCGCAATCGCGAGCGCAGTAACAAAACGGCTTGATCCAGCGAGCATTTTGGTCACGTCGTATTCCTCCGTATCCAAGGTTTCGAGCCATTGGCAGACGTTGCTTCTGCATCAGGTTTTGGCGGCGGCCACTCACCGCCGAGCCGAGCTAACCATACTGGATGCATGGATGCAACTCGGTAAGCAGAAGTCAATGTTCTATTCTGATGGTTTGTACTGCAGTCTGGCGTCGTGCGGCGGCGTGCCGAGCCGTCACGGCATATACTCTTGGAGGCGCGTTTGGCGGCTCCAGCATTCCAGCGAATCCAAGGGTTGCGTACCCGTACCCAATGAACGTTCAACCGTCGTTTCTTGCGCTTCCAGGTGCGCCTGATCCAAACGGTACTTTCGGTTCGCCGGCCTTTTGAGGCGGGGCCTAATCGGCAGCGAGACGCAGATAGAATCTGTGCAGCGTTGCGACCGCTTCGTCCAGTGTCCCCCGGTCACCGCTGTTATCGATCACATCGTCCGCCGCGGCTAAGCGCTGGCGGCGACTGACTTGGGCGGCGATGATGCGCTTGATCTCGGCCGGATCGAGACCGCTGCGCTGGGCGACGCGGCGGATCTGCTCGGACTCCGGTAGATCAACGACAAGGATGCGGTCTGCTAAATCCGTTTGTGCGGTCTCGAGCAATAGCGGGATCACAAGCAGTGCGTAGTGACCGGACGCCTGCTCGCTCTCGGCGAGCATCCGCGCGCGGATCATCGGGTGGAGGATCTGCTCCAATCGCTGCCGCGCCGCTGGGTCGGCGAAGATCCGGGTGCGCAGCGCGTTTCGGTCCAGGTGGCCGTCCGCATCGAAGACATCTGGGCCGAAGCCTTCCTGGATCGCTGGCAGTGCGGCTCCCGCTGGGGCGGTCAGGGCGTGGGAGATCGCATCCGCATCGCTGATGCAGACCCCATGCTCAGCGAAGCATTCGGCGACCGTGCTCTTGCCGCTGCCGATACCGCCAGTGAGCGCGACCCGGAAGCTCATGACCGCTGCCATCCGACGCGGCATGGCTCTAATCCATGCGCGCTCATGCGAGCCCTGCCCACTGGAGATAGGACTGGGTGATCGCGTTGCCCCAGAGCAGGCTGATCCAGCCGGCGATCGCGAGAAAAGGGCCGTACGGGATCGGCTGCCCGGCCTGTTGACGCCCGCTTGCGATGAGCCCGATGCCGACGATCGCGCCGGCCAGCGACGACAGCAGGATGATCTGCGCTAGTGCCTGCCAGCCGAGCCAGGCGCCGAACAGGGCCAGGAGCTTGAAATCGCCGTGGCCCATGCCCTGCTTTCCGGTCGCGATCCGAAACGCGTGGAACACCAGCCAGAGCAGCAGATACCCGGCGGCTGCGCCCGGGATGGCCGCGGTCGGCTCCGTGAAGGTGCCGCCGAGGCTGAGCAGCAGGCCCAGCCAGAGCAGCGGGAGCGTCAGACTGTCCGGCAGCAGCTGGGTGTCTAGATCGATCACTGCCAATGCGATCAGGCCCCAGGTGAGGATCAGCGCAGCGAGGGCAGCGAAGGTCGGGCCGAGCTGCCAGACGACCGCGACCGAGACCAGGGCGGTGAGCAGCTCGACTAGCGGGTAACGGAGCGGGATCGGTCGTGTGCAGGCGCGGCAGCGACCGCGCAGCAGCAGCCAGCTCAGCACCGGGATATTGTCCCAAGGCTTGATCGCCGCGCCGCAGGCCCAGCAATGCGAGCCGGGACGCGCGAGTCCGAGCAGCGGCTTGTCTCGCTCCTTCGTTTCAGCGGGAGGCGTTGCGGCGGGTGCCGTGGATGCTGTCGCGAGCAGCTCAGAGCACTCCTCGCGCCATTGCTGCTCCATGATCCGCGGCAGCCGCAGGATCAGCACGTTCAGGAAGCTCCCGACCACCAGGCCGATCAGGGCCGTGCTGCTGTAGAGCAGGATTGGGAACTGCTCGAGTAGGCTGACGAGGTCATTCTGCATCATCACGCGCGCTCGCCTAGACGACGGCCGCCAGCTTGAAGATCGGCAGGTACATCGCGACGACGAGGCTGCCGACGAGTCCGCCGATGACCACCATGATCAGGGGCTCCAGCAGGCTGCTGAGCGAATCGACTGCGTTATCGACCTGTTCCTCGTAGAAATCGGCAACCTTACCGAGCATGGCGTCGAGCGAGCCGGATTCCTCGCCAATTGCGGTCATCTGGATCACCATGTGCGGGAACAGCCCGCGCTGGCGCATCGAGAGCTGTAAGCTTTGACCGGTTGCGACCTCCTCGCGCATGCTGCTGACGGCCTTGGCATAGACCGCATTACCCGTTGCGCCGGAGACCGAATCGAGGGCGTCGACCAACGGGACGCCGGCGGCGAACATGGTCGAGAGGGTGCGAGCGAAGCGGGCGATCGCGGCCTTATGCAGGATCGCGCCGATCACCGGTATCCGCAGCGCGAGCCGGTCGAGCCCGTCGCGAAACCTCCTCGAGCGCTTGTAGACGGCGATGAAACCGTAGATCGCGACACCCAGGCCGAGCGCCGTCGCCCACCAGAACTGGCGCATGAAGTCCGAGATCGCGATCACCAGCAGCGTGAACGCCGGCAGGTCGGCGCCGAAGCTCGAGAACAGCTCTTTGAACTGCGGGATCACGAACAGCATGATGATGATAGTGACCAGGATCGCGACGATGATGACCGCTGCCGGGTAGAACATCGCCTTCTTGATCTTGCCCTTGATCGATTCGGTCTTCTCCTTGTAGGTCGCGATCTTGTCCAGCAGGGTATCCAACACACCGGCCTGTTCGCCGGCAGCGACCAGATTGCAGACGAGGTCATCGAAATAGAGCGGATACTTGCGCAATGCAGCGGCCATGGCGGTGCCGCTCTCGATGTCGCCCTTGATTGCGAGGAGCAGCTCCTGCATCGACGGATTGTCATGGCCGCGCCCGACGATGTCGAACGCCTGTACCAGTGGAACGCCGGCAGCCATCATGGTGGCGAGCTGTCTGGTGAAGATGCTGATGTCGCCGGCGGTGATCTTCTTCTTGCCGCTGCCGAAGAGCGGCTGCGGCTTCTTGCGAACCTTGGTCGGGCTCACGCCCTGCCGACGGAGATCGGCCTTGGCGAGCGCGGGGCTTGCGGCGCGCAGATCGCCTTTCACCCGGGCGCCGCGGCGGTCGACGCCCTCCCAGATAAACACGGCCGACTTGTCCGGCTTTTTCTTCTGTAGCGTCGTCGCGACCATGGTGATCAGTCTCGTGTGACGCGGTTGAGCTCGACCAGGCTGGTGATGCCCTGCTTGACCTTCTGCAGACCGGATTGCCGCAAGTCGGGGAAGCCCTCCCGTCGGGCCTGTTCGGCCAGATCGAGCGCGTTGCCGCCCTCCATGATGGTTCGTCCCATCCCCTCGGAGACCTCCACGACCTCGAAGATGCCGACCCGGCCCTTGTAGCCTTCGGTGCAGCGCTCGCAGCCGACCGCCTTGTAGAGGCTAAGCCCGTCGTCGATCTCCTGTTCGCTGAAGCCTTCTTCGAGCAGGGCCTCGCGCGGAATGCTGTCCGCCGTCCGGCAATGGACACAGAGACGGCGCGCGAGCCGTTGCGCCATGATCACCAGGACCGATGAGGCGATGTTGAACGGCGGCACTCCCATATTCGCGAGCCGGGTCAGCGATTGTGGCGCGTCATTGGTGTGCAAGGTGGATAGGACCAGATGGCCCGTCTGGGCAGCCTTGACGGCGATCTCGGCGGTCTCGAGGTCACGGATCTCACCGACCATCAGGATGTCCGGGTCCTGACGCAGGAAGGCGCGCAGCGCCGCGGCAAAGGTCAGCCCGGTCTTCATGTTCATGTTGACCTGGTTGATCCCGGCCACCTGTATTTCTACCGGATCTTCGACGGTCGAGATGTTGACGCCGGTCTCGTTCAGAAGATTCAGCGCCGAGTACAACGTGACGGTCTTTCCGGACCCGGTTGGGCCCGTGACCAGGATCATCCCATAGGGCCGCTTGATCGCGCGCAGGAAGATCGCCTGCTGTCCGGGGTCCATGCCTAGTTTGGCGACGCCGACGCTGGCCCCGGCCGAGTCGAGGATACGGAGCACAACCTTCTCGCCATAGAGCGTCGGCAGCGTATTGACGCGAAAGTCGACGTCTTGGGAATAGCCGAGCTTGAGCCGAATGCGGCCGTCCTGCGGGATACGCCGCTCAGCGATATTCATCCGCGACATCACCTTGAGGCGGGCGATCAGCCGGGAGGCAATGGTCAGAGGCGGGTTGGCGACCTCCTGCAGTACGCCGTCCTGACGGAAGCGGATGCGGAAATAACGCTCGTAGGGCTCGAAGTGGATGTCGGACGCGGCGGCATTGATCGCGTCGATCAGGATCTTGTTGACATAGCGGACCACCGGCGCATCGTCCACCTTGGGGTCCACTTCGTCCGCCGAACCGGCATCCGGACCACCTTCTGCAACCTCTCCGAGCTCGGCATCGGCCAGCTCCGAGAGGCTAGAGTCCTGCGCCTGCAACGTCTTGTTGATCGCGGTCGCGAGCTTGTCGTCCTCGACCAGTACGGCGCTGACGCTGAGGTCGGTGTTGAACCGGATCTCGTCGAGGGCGCGGTCATTGGTCGGGTCCGAAACCGCGACGAACAGCCGATTGCCGCGCCGGAACAGCGGCAGTGCGCGGTGCTTCTGGACCAGGCGCGCATCGATCAGGTCCATCGGCACATTGAGCAGCTCGACCGCGGCCAGATCGAGCAGCGGGACGCCGAACGCCTCGGAGGCCGCCAGCGCAATGCTGTGGCTGTCGAGCACCTTTTGCTCGACCAGGTATTGGACGAAGGGCTGTTTGCGTCCAGCAGCCTCGGTCTGGGCGGTCTGAGCGCGCGTCTCCGAGAGCAGCCCATCCTGTACCAGGCGTCGAGCTAGCCCAGCCGGGTTGATCTGTGACGCTTCGCTGCCCATCGCTCGCGGCGCTGCCCAGCCAGCGTCAGAGGTCAGCGATTGATATTGAACGCCAGCCTGACATTGTTGGCGACCAAGCCATTGTCTTTCTGATCGCTTTCGTCCAGATAGAATTCGAGGATGGTCTCGCGGTTCATCAGCATCTCTTCGGTCACCTCTTCGGCAACCTCGTTGGCATGACAGAAGACGCTGACGTAGGGCGATCCGGGCTCGCGCGGATCGGTGATCCAGAGGTCGGTCGAGATCGCGTTCATGAAGCGCAGGAATCCGTAACCCTTGTCAGGGAACCACTTGGTGCAGACGCCGCGCACGCAGGAGCCGGCCTTGCCCCATTCGTTGCGCGGTTCATAGGAGACCGGCAACAGATCCGGGATCAGGAAACCCGGCCAGAAGGCGTCGGCCTTCTGTTGCAGGGCGCGGGAGACGTTCTTGAACCCGATCAGCTCGACCCGGCAGCCGCGATTCTGCAGGGCCTCGACGACCTGCAGGAAATCACCGTCGCCGGTGACCAGGATCATCTGATCCAGCTTCTCGGCCTGGAGCATCGCATCGACCGCCATGTCCAGATCGGCATTGGCCTTCATCGAGACGTTGCCGGCCTCGTCAGTATAGCGGCGCACATACTTGACGGTGATCTTCCAGCCGAAATCGCGCACCATCTGCTGATAACCACGGCTCTTCTTCGCGTATTCGGGGTCCTCACGGGCGCGTTCTTGATCGTAGGAGATATAGGTATTGAGGCGTTGCAGGACGCCATTGTCGCGGGCTGCAAAACGACGCAGCACGTCGTAGCGCATCTGGTAACCGCCGTTATAACGGACATTCTCGGCGTCGACATAGACGCCAACTCGCTGGCAATTAGGCAATGAGATCAACCTCGTTGGGACAGGCGCGCAGGACAGGTCTTAAATAGCAAGATCGATTGACCGCCGAGCCGGAGTCGGGAAGGTCTCCGGGCGGCTGCTCCGGTTACGGCGCTGGCGCCAGCGCGCCGCAACCGGTTGTCGGTGAGCGACTATTGGTTGGCGCGGTTGTCGATCAGCTCTTCGACCACGCCGGGGTCGGCGAGTGTCGAGGTATCGCCCAGGGTGCTGATCTCGTTGGCGGCAATCTTGCGCAGGATGCGGCGCATGATCTTGCCCGAGCGGGTCTTGGGCAGACCGGGCGCCCACTGGATGATGTCAACAGTCGCGATCGGACCGATCTCGTCGCGCACCAGCTTGACCAGCTCCTTCTTCAGCGCGTCGCTCGGCTCGACGCCGGCCATCGTGGTCACATAGGCGTAGATGCCCTGACCCTTGATGTCGTGCGGATAGCCGACGACCGCGGCCTCGGCGACGCCGTCGTGCAACACCAGCGCCGACTCGATCTCGGCGGTGCCGAGCCGGTGGCCGGAGACATTGAGCACATCGTCGATACGGCCGGTGATCCAATAATAGCCGTCGGCATCGCGTTTGGCGCCGTCACCGGAGAAGTAGTAGCCCGGGTATTGCTTGAAGTAGGTATCGATGAAGCGCTGGTGATCACCGTAGACGGTGCGCATCTGGCCCGGCCAGGGGCGGGTGATGACCAATGCACCCTCGGCCTCGCCCTCGAGCAGGGTGCCTGTGGCCGGATCGACCAGCGCTGGCACGACGCCGAAGAAGGGCTTGGTTGCTGAGCCCGGCTTGGTTGCGGTGGCGCCCGGCAGCGGGGTGATCAGATGGCCGCCGGTCTCGGTCTGCCACCAGGTATCGACGATCGGGCAGCGGCCGTCGCCGACGACATTGTGGTACCACTCCCAGGCCTCAGGGTTGATCGGCTCACCGACGGTGCCGAGGATGCGCAGGCTCTTGCGCGAGGTCTGCTTGACCGGCTCCTCGCCGGCGCGCATC
>JAAAOQ010000060.1 GCA_009908845.1 Gammaproteobacteria bacterium | reverse complement strand
CTTGGGGGGTTCACCGGAATCGCCCGGATTCCGCCAGTAGGTATGCCAGCCGGGCCGGAGATCGAATACCAGCGCCAATTCAACGTTTCCACCCGGTACGACCGCCGCAGACTCGGCGATCAGCCGAGCGACCAGATGCTCGGTTTCGACGCGACTGACCGTGACCGGAGCGGAAACGCTTGGCGCGGTTGGCGAGCCGGCCGACGACTGTTCGGCGCCCACGGGCTGCGCGGGCGCGAAGAGACTCATCGCGAGGACCGCTGCACAGGCAATCACGAGAACCCGTCGCGAGTGCCGGCTCCAGGCGTCAACGGTACGGCGCATGCTGTCAGCCGACTCAATCGAAATCGGTCAGCGCCGGCGCCGCGATCGGCGCTCGAGACGGTACCCGGTCATATCGTCGGCGAGCTGGTCGAACGGCACGCCTTCGAGACCATCATGCTCGGCGAGCGCGCGCTCGACTAACGCCCGCACATCATCGATAACGACGCCATCCGCCCCGGTTTCATCTCCAAGGAGCCGCTGAAGACCAGCCAACCCGCCGCCCTGGATCTTGACCAACACGCTATGCGGCATGCTGGTCAGGTCGTCCTCGACCTCAAACGCCTTCAACCCGACGGCCTTGAGCCGACCATGAACCTCGCTGCAGAGCGTATGCGCTGAAGCGACCGCGCAATCATATTCGGAGCCGCCGCGACGAACGACCTCGCGCGCGTTGCTGCAGGCCGCCCGACCGCTGGTGATTGGCGATGCAAAGGGACACTTCAATTCCATGACAACCTCGACCCAGGGTAGCTCTAACAAGACGGCGGGATGTATTCGGCAGAGAGATATGCCCGCGCCCCTTCCCGATCAATCGGCATAAACGCCCGAGCTACCGGCGGCGGTCACCAGACAGGCCGAGAAAAATCCTTGCGTTTTGTCAGTTCGTAGCTCAAATTAAGACTGCCAGTCGCGGTAACAGGCCTGCAAGGTCAGATCATCACGTATCGGCGCAACCGCGGGCCGAATGACTGGCGCGCCGAACAGCGCATCCAAATCGGCACCACCGTCTTCGGCAACACAATAACGCAGGCCGCCATTGAGAGCCTGCCATCGGGCTTGATCCCCACGAAGACGACCCCGCACCTGCGTAGCAGGCCCTTGACCCCAAATCCGGGTCTCCGGGTTCCAGACGTGCGGAGCCGGACCTGAGCCCAGGCTTGCAACCACCGACCTCATTACATTCGGAGGATCTTGGAATGGAGCATTCGACTGTCGCCGGCGATATCCGCCAAGACGAGCTCGTTGTCAATCAGATCAGTCTTGCCCAACCTTGGGAATGGGTCGAGAAGGGCTGGCATGACATGCTCGCAGCCCGCCGCTTCAGCCTCACCTACGGGGCAGTGATCGTGCTGATCAGCGGACTCATCACCCTCGGCCTGATGGGAGAAGGGCTGTTCTTCATCGTTCCCTTCCTGGCCGCTGGCTTCTATCTGCTGGCGCCGATCATCGGTTTGGGCCTTTATCAGATGAGCGCTCATCTCGAGAGGCAGGAGCCGATCAAGTTCTGTAGCGCGCTCGAGGCCTGGCGGCGCAATCAAGCCCAGCTTGGCGTCATCACCGCCGGTCTATTGATCATCATGCAGCTTTGGATGATGTCGAATTTCGTCCTGTTTGCCCTCTTGTACACGGGGATTCACCCGCCGCTGGAGAACTTCTTCAGCACCGTCTTCCTGTCCGGCAATAACAATGCCTTCGCCTTTGCCAGCATCTCGGTTGGGTTCCTGCTGGCCTGGCTCGCCTATGCGATCAGCGCAATCTCGGTGCCGATGCTGATGGACCGCAAGGTCGATGGGTTTACCGCGATCCGTACCAGCGTCAAGGCCGTGACCCAGAACTGGGCGCCGATGATGCTCTGGGCACTGCTGATCGTGCTCTTCATCGGCGTCGGCCTGGCCACCTTCTATGTCGGGCTCGCCATCGCGATGCCGCTGGTCGGTCATGCAACCTGGCACGCCTACCGCGACCTGGTGCCGGCCGAGCGGTAGGGAACGCAGAAGCCGGTTCTCTTAAAACAGAGACCTGTACCATCCTGCGATCAGCCGGAACCGACACATCCTCTGTCTCGGTTCCGCGCTGCTCTCGCTAACAGCCATCGTCCTCGGTTCAGCCCGACAACGAGTGGCGCGCGCTTGGATGACGAGTTTGCGATGCAGGTGCAGCGGATCGACGCAGCGCTCGCTGCCGATGATCGGCAGGCGCTGCAGGAGCGCCTCCATGACCTGAAAGGCCTCTGTGGTCTGTTTGGCCTGCAGAATCTGACCGAACGGGTGCGCGGACTCAGCGGCATGGCCGCCACTGCACCGGTGCCGACACTCTGTGCGGAGGTCAGGGCCTTGACGAGGCTCCTGGCCGAGGAATCCAAACTCGAGGACTGTCCCGACGCCTGAGCACAAGCCCGGGCCTGCAAACGCGCACGCACGCCGGCTACAATGCCTTATGCTGCTCTCCCCTGGTCATCGCTTTCTCTTTATCCATATCGCCAAGACTGGCGGAACCAGCGTCCGGGCGGCCTTGGCGCGTCGGCGCTGGGCGGACCCTTGGTACTGGCCGATGTTCCTCTGCAGCCGGCTCAGCCATCTCAGCGGCCACCGCATCGCCACCAAGCTGCCTCGTCATGCCAAGGCCATCGCCGCCAAGGAGCTGCTGCCACGCGAGGTCTTCGAGGGACTGTTCAAATTCGCCTTCGTGCGGAACCCCTGGGATCTTCAGGTAAGCTCGTTTCACCATATCCGCCGGGAGCGGCCGCAGTATCTCGGTGGCCATCAGGACTTTGCGTCCTTCCTGCGCTGGAAGCTCGACTCGGAGCGTCCGCCCCAGTATCACCTGGACACCTCGATCGAGCTGCAGAGCGATTATCTGATCGATCTGCACGGCAATCTGATCGTGGACTTCGTCGGTCGCTACGAGCACCTCGAGCCGGACTTCGATGAGGTCTGCTCGCGCATCGGCATCGCTGCGCCGCGGCTTCCTCATCGCCGCCAGGCGAACGACCGCGGCGCCGACTACCGCCGTTATTACGACGATGCGACCGCCGAGCTCGTTGCGCACCACTTCGCGGCCGATATCAAGCGGCTTGGTTATCGCTTCGATGGCACAGACGAAGCCGTCGCAGCCTGACGGCGGTGGCGATCCGGGTCCACTGAGCCGACTGCCCCGCTGGTGCCGCTTTGCATGGCGCCAAGACAACCGTCTGACGTCATTGTGGTCATCGCGGTGCGACCCGGTGCCTTCAGGTCGAGCTGGGTCTCCGGTCAGGAGGCATCTGTATCGCTATTTCCTTGCGGGTTCTCTGGCGGAGTCTGCGGAGTCTCTCGAGAGGTCTCTTTCGCTGCCCCTTTGGTCGCTTCCGGCGGCTCATCCCGCGGCGGGACCTCCTGCACCGGCTCCTCTTGCTCCGTTTCCCTGATCAGCGCATGCAGCGACTCGAACCCCTCCTCGAGCGAGGAGGCCATCACGACCATTGGCCCCTGACTGACGATGATCTGCGCCAGCTGGGGTAGAGGTAGATCATCAGTCGCCTGCAGGAAGATGCCTTGGATATAGGTCACCACGCCCTCGACCGGTACCACGATCATCCGTCCACGGGTCGCCTGCGAGCCTTGCTGGCTCCAGAGGGTCAGCTCCTGCGAGAGGCTTGGGTCCTGTTTGATGAAGGCGTCCACCTGCTCGGGTCCGTAGACCAGGGTGCCCTTCGGGAAGTTGTAGACGATGATCCTGCCGTAGCTGTCGCCATCGTTTCCGGCGACGGCGAGCGCACGCATGCTCGGCTGCCCCAAGGGCGTCATCGGCACGAACAGGCTGTACTCGAAGCGATCGGCCTCGATCAGATTGAGCGTGAGGTAATAGGAACGCATCCGCTCGAGGTCGTCGCGCCACAGGTTGGGCGGCAGCTCCCAGGCGTCCTCCTGGTTGTAGAAGGTCTCGGGGTCGGTCTGGTGATAGCGCGCATAGACGTCCATCTGCACGTCGAACAGGCTCTTGGGATAGCGCACGTGTTCTTTGAGCGCCTCCGGCATCGCATCGAATGGCTTGAAGAGCCCCGGGTAGATGCGCGCATGCGCGGCGGCGATCGGGTCATCCGGGTCGGCGAGGTAGTAGTCGACGCTGCCGTTGTAGGCATCCACGACCACCTTGACCGAATCACGGATGTAGTTGAATGGTCGTTCGAAATGCTCGACGTGGCCGGTATAGGGTCGCGAGTACGGGTACCACCTCGAGCTGGTCAAGGCGTCCTGAATCCAATACAGCCGGCCATCGGCGACTGCGAGATAGGGGTTCGGGCCGAGGATCAGATCCGGCGTCAGGGTCTTGATCCGCTCGCGGATATTGCGCCGGAACAGCAGCCGGCTCGCGTCGGTCGTCTGCGTTGTATAGAGGATATTGCGCTCACCGAAGTAGAGCGAGAAGACCAGCTTGCGAAAGGCACTGCTGATCGGCACGCCGCCGGAGCCATCGTAGTCGGTCAGCTTCACCTCATCGCGTGAGGCATAATCGAGCTCATGGCTTGCATTCGGTGCGATCACGGGATGCAGATTGCCTGCCCCGTAATAGATGGCTGGCTCATCGATGGACAGGCCCGCCACGGAATTCGGCGGAATGCCCTGGATCAGCCACTCGATCGGCTCATCGGCCGCCTGTGCGGCCGGGGTCATTACGACGCCGTAGCCATGGGTGTACCTGAGCCAGAGGTTGACCCAGGTCTGGCGTGGCTCGCTCAGCTTCTCGAGATCGATTTGCCGCGCAGCGAGAAAGACCTGTTGATAGACATCCTCGACCTCGTAGCGTCCGACGTTGACCTTGTCGAATGCGTAATAGGGCCGGATCTCCTGCAGCTCCCGATAGACCGACAAAAGCTTTTCGTCATCCCAGATCGGCACGCTCCGCAGGCTCAGCCTGATATCAGGCGTGATCTCCTCCCAGCCCTCTTCACGGATTGGATAGTCTCGCGCCTCGACCTCCTGCAGGCGGTAACCGGCCAATGTCGCTTCAATGTTGTTCTCGATGAAGGGCGCCTCGCGTGTCATCTCGGCCGGCTCGACCACGTACCGACTCACCGCATCGGTCAGATAGGGCGTATGGCGCAATCCGATCACGGCAACCAACAGAACCGCCGCCGCGGCGAGTAGGCGCAGCCCTTTGCCGGTATTCAGTAGATACAGCAATGTGGCACCCGCAACGAGCAGCAGCAGCGCCGCGGCCGCGATCAGCGGCAGCGTGACCACCATTTCCTCGTAGCCGGGGCCATAGAACAAAGGCAGATGCGCGTCGGTATAGAGCAGCATGTAGGCATCGCCGAGGAAATAGAAGCTTCCCATCAAGATGATGAGCAGCATGATCAGGCTTAGATGCAATCGCGCACCACGCCGCAACCGGCCGTTTGCCTTCGGCATCGCGCGGTGCTCGCGCCAGTACAGCAACCCGAGCCCGAGCAGCACCACGACGAGCGCCACCATCACCTCGCTGTAAAGCAGCATGTAGACGGGCAATGAGAACAGGTAGAAGCTGATGTCGTGTCCGAATACCGGGTCGTTGATGCCGGCATCAGGCGCCAGCAGGAACAGCAGCGCATCTTCCCAATAGAAGAACAGCGGGAGTGCGACGACGATCCCCAGGATCAGTGTCAGCGGCAGGTAAAGCGCCAACGAACGAGACTGGAAACGTCGGTAGACTTGAGGAGATGGGCGGTCACTCTCGAGATCAGATGCCCATTCGGCCCCATTGCTTGGACGACGCGCGCCGAGATACTTGCCGCCGATCCAGAAATTGGCGAAGAACAGCGCGAAGAAGAACGCGGCTGCCGTTGTGAAGACCACATAGCGGTAGAGCAGTCGCTGCCAGAAATAGAACTCGTAATCGAGCGACCGGAACCACCAGAGGTCGATCAAGAAGTCCTTGACCACCACGCCTAGTATCGTCAACGCGATCAGGACAACCAGCAGGAGGCCGGCAACAACGATGGAGAGGGTTTTCCAGGAACGCATGTTGGGAAGCAGGGGCTGATGGCAAGGGTCTGAGCGAGAGGTTGCCACCAATCTGCACACTGCGTGCCTATCACGAACAGCCACTTGCGAGCCGCCAACGGCAGGGGCTGACCACATCGATCACCCTAGACCCGGGGGATTTCCCCAGCTCCGGGGGATTTGCCCCAATTGGCCGTGAGCGGCCGGTTGGAAACCAGCGGCCTTGAGCAAACAGGCCTGAAAAACGAGAAAGCCCGGCGCAGTGGACTGCACCGGGCTTCAATGGAGGCGATCTGAACTGACGAGCTGGAGTCAGCCCGCTGCCAGTGATCGTCGTAGGTCGCCCCGAGTGAGTTAGAGATTGACGCGGTCGATGACGTGCACGATACCGTTGGATGCAACGATATTGCTCTTGATGACATCCGAACCGCCGAAGCCGATATGGCCGTCAACACTAGCGTTGGGGCCGACGGGCATCGACGAACCATCTAGGGTCCGCGCCTCACGCATCTGCATCAGGTCGGTCGCGCTATAACGGCCAGGAACGATGTGCTTCGAGATCAAGGCTGTCAGAGCTTCGGGATCATCGCGTAGTGCAGCACGCTGCTCTTCTGAAAGGGCGGCGAAGGCGTCATCACTAGGGACGAACAGTGTGTAGGCGCTGGAGCCCGAGAGCATCTCGGTCTTGTCAATCGCCTTGATCGCGTTCTCGAACTCATCGAAGACACCCGACCCGGCGAGCACGTCGGCCAAGGTCTTCGAGCTCGCATAGGAGGGTACGCCCTCGATGTCACCATACCTCCCGAGCTTATCCTGGGGCTTCGCGTTCTGCAGACCGGCCTGAGCGCGTGCCCAGGTCTCTTCATCGGCGAACTTAGTACCAAACGAGAGGGCGGTGAGCGGCCCCAGCGCCATCGTGAGGCCCAGGATGACAACGAGGCGATGGTTGCGGTTGATCGAGTCGGTCATGGTTTGTTCCTCAAGCTGCTGTTGATGGTCATCGGCTAGTTGGACGCAGACCGGACAAACAAGCTTCAGCTGCTTTCAAAGCTTGGTCACGCGCCCCTTACGAGAGCTGAGGTTAGGACATCAAACCGGATTGGCAAGCAATACCAGGATAACGTCATGGTCTTAGGGCGTGGACATTCGGCCTTGCTAGCCTGGTCCGCCGGTTGATTCCGCTGCGTGATTCCGCCGGCTGATCTGGCATCAGGGGCAGCCCGAGATCAGCATTGAGCGGCCGCCACTGGTTCACAACAAGGTCCACCCAGCCGCGGCCGTTTCGATTCCAGACCCTCTGGCAGATCGCACCGCGGTCAGACGCGGCTCAGGTACGGCAGACCCGCTGGTAAAGCGCCATAAAGGCAGACTCGGAGAAGCCATCAAGGCGTTGATCGCCGACGATCAGTAAGGGAACGCTACGGGCCCCTAGCCGTTCGAGGGCCTTGCGCGCCTTGACACTGCGGCCGATGTCGAGCTCGCTGAATGCAATGCCCTTGGCCTCGAGAAAGGCCTTGGCCTGGCGACAATGCGCACACCCTTGACGGGTATAGAGCAGCACCCGTGGACCCGAGCCTTTGTGGTGCCGCGGAGCCACAGGATGATCACGATGCTTAGCGGCGCTGGGCTTAGCGGCGCTTGCGCGCCCGCGGGTGCGCCTTGTCATAGACCTGGGCCAGATGTTGAAAATCGAGATGGGTATAGACCTGCGTCGTCGCGATATCGGCGTGCCCCAGGAGCTCCTGGACCGCTCGCAGGTCGCCCGAGGATTCGAGCAGGTGGCTCGCGAACGAATGGCGCAGCAGATGCGGATGAAGGTGGCGTTGCGCGCCGTGCTGCTGCGCCCATTGCTTGAGCCGCTGCTGCACGGTTCGCGGATGGATACGCTGCCCGCGCGAGCTAACGAATAGGGCCTTCTCCTCAGCAGCGGCCAACTGCGGCCGAACAGCCAACCAGACGGCCACCGCCCTCAATGCCGCCTTGCCGACCGGTACGCGTCGCGTCTTCGCCCCCTTGCCAACGACGGTGAGCATCGCCTCAGCGGGATCGATGTCGCCGACATCGACCGCGATCAGCTCCGCCAGCCGCAATCCGGACGAGTACATCAGCTCCACGATCGCGGTATCGCGGAGGGATAGGGGCTCATCCGATTCGGCGCTCGCCGCGCCCTCATCCGTTGCTGGGCCGGGTTGGGACGAGGCCCCATCGAGCAGCGCGCTGAGGCTATCGGCATCCAGGCTGCCAGGCAGCGGGCGTGAGGTCTTCGGCGCACGGACCGTCCGTGCCGGATTCTGGGCGACCAGCTGCTCGCGCATCAGGAACTCGAAGAATGCGCGCAGCGCAGAGAGCTCGCGCGCCAGCGTGCGCCCACCGATGCCAGCGCGGTGGCGCGCGGCGATGTAACGGCGGATATCGGCGTCACGAAGACCTGACCAGTCTTCGAGGCCCTGTTCTCGGCACCAACTGGCGATGCGCTCGAGATCACGGCCGTAATTGCTGAGCGTGTGAGGCGAAACACGGCGCTCATCGCGTAGATGGGATGCGAAGCGCTCCAGGAGCGGATCGGTACGACTGGAGGCAGCTGTCTCGGGCGGGGTACTCATGGTCTTGAATCGGAGGCGCGCGATACCTCAGCTCTAACGCAGCCGGATCGTTACCTTGAGTCGCGCGACATTCATCGTCCGGGGTGGCACCCCGCCATGAACCGTAGCGCCGCCAGCGACAGCATCAGCTCTGGTTCTGCTCGCGATGGGCGAGGTCGGCGAGCTTTGCACCGGCAATCGCCCCGAGCCGCTCAAGCAGATCAGTCGCCATGTCGGCGCTGAAGCGCTCCGGATCACCACTACCGATCGCAAGGACACCGGTCTGCTCATGGGCCCGAATCGGCACCAAGGCCGCTGAGCGGATCACGCGATCCAAATGCCCGAAGAGGGCGTCGGTCTGCTCTGGGGCCAATGGGCCGCAGAGGCAACGATCACGGTCGATGAAATCGATGAAGTTGCGCACGAGCGGGTCCGCTTTGTGCTCCGCCGCCGAAACCGGGAAGAGCTTCAGCGCGACGGCATCAGCCTCGAACTGGTTGCGCAACGCCGTTTCCAGTGCGCTGCAAGCGTGCTCCAGATCAGGCGCCAGGATCAATCGCAACGTCAGTTCATGGAGACGCTGCAGCAATACCTCGTATTCCCGGGCGCGTGCGACGAGGTGATTGAGCCGTCCGCGTTCATTGGCGAGCTGCTCGCGCAGCACCATGACTTGCCGCTCGATCAGCGAGACAGCGCTGCCACTTCCGTGCGGCACATTGAGCTTGGCCAGAACCTCCGGATGCCGCAACAGGAAGTCAGGATGCCGCATCAGCCAGTCGGCAACGGAGCGATCCCCGACGGCCAGCTGATCGTCCTCGGGTATCGGCTCTCCAGGTCGGCTGTTCATAGTTCGATCTCCCCATCAAACACCCTGGTAGCGGGACCCGTCATCATCACCGGCTCACCCTCCCCGCGCCAGTCGATCAGCAGGGTTCCGCCGGGCAATTGCACCTGCACGGATTCGCCCAACTCGCCCCAAAGGCGGCCGATGACAGCCGCCGCGCAAGCGCCCGTGCCGCAGGCAAGGGTCTCACCCACACCGCGCTCCCAGACCCGTAACCGGATGAGATCGCTGGCTTGACGCTCCATGAAGCCGACATTGGCCCCGTGCGGAAAGAGGGATTTGCGTTCGATTTGCGGTCCGAGCTCGCCAACCGGCGCCTCATCGACATTGCCCACGGCGAGCACAGCGTGCGGATTCCCCATCGACACGGCCCCCATGCGGATCGCCTCGCAGCCCGAGCCGAGATCGTAGGCCGGCGCACGATTGCGCACTTGCAGCGGAATATCGGTCGGATTAAAGCGCGGTATCCCCATGTCCACGCTGACCTGACCATCAGCCCGCAACTGCAGCACGATCGCCCCAGCGGCGGTGCCGACGCGGATCTGATCCGCTTGGGTCAACCCTTCATCGCGAACGTAGCGCGCAAAGCAGCGCGCACCGTTACCGCATTGTTCGACCTCGCCACCATCGGCGTTGAAGATCCGATAATGGAAATCGGTCCCATCGATCCGTGGACCCTCCACCAGCAGGACCTGATCGCAGCCGACGCCGAAATGGCGGTCCGCCAAGTCGCGGATCTGCTCGGCATTCAGCGTCAGACGCTGGCGCAACGCATCGATCACGACGAAATCGTTGCCCAGCCCGTGCATCTTGGTGAAGCGCAGTCGCATCAGCAGAGCCGACCCCAGACCGCCAGGTGCCGATCGCTGACCATCTCCACCGACAGCACCGCGTCGAGACCGGCTTCGCGCAGCTGCTGCGCGACCTCGGCCGGTTCGAACGCCGCGAACAGCGAATTGTGAAAGTCTTGGCGCAGTACCGCCGAGGCGCCCTGCGCATAACGTTCGACGAGCTCGGCGACCGCCCCCGCAGAGGCTGGCCGTGCCAGGTCCATGATCAGTACGGTCGCACCGGATCGGCCGAGTGTTGGCAGGCTGCGCCAGAGCACCTGCGGGTCATGAAGATGGTGCAACAGGCTGTTGGACAGGATCAGATCATAGGCATTGGTCTCGAGCCGCGGCGACGGCAATTTGTCGCAGATCAGCCGCGCCCGGCGCGCCAGGTCCGGCTCGCGGTCGAGATCGGCCTGCGCCAGATCGAGCATCGGCTGGCTGCCATCGAGCGCATCGCAGGTCGCCCGTGGATACCGACGCAAGAACCGCAAGACGATGTCGGCCGGTCCACAGCCCAGATCGAGGGCACGGGCACCATCGAGTTCACCCGGATGCCGCTCGGCCAACAGATGCAGGAAGAGCTCATTCGGCTCGGTGAAATCGGTCTCGGCATAGGCATGAGCCTGCTCGGCCGTGTCCATCAGCTCCGGCTCGGGGCGACGCCTCATGGCAGCCTCCTCTCGCCAGCGAACAGCGCGTCGACCGACTCACGGGAGCGCACCAGATGGACCTGATCGCCGTCGACCATGACCTCGGCCGCGCGCGGTCGGCTGTTGTAATTCGAGCTCATCGAGAAGCCGTAGGCACCGCTGCTGCGAACCGCCAGCAAGTCCCCCTCGGCAAGCGCGAGACGACGCTGTCGGCCGAGGAAATCGCCGGTCTCGCAGACCGGACCGACGATCTCGAACAGGTCCGTGGACGCGTCGGGGTCCGAGCGACGCACCGGGACGATCTCCTGCTCGGCACCGTAGAGGGCCGGGCGCAATAGATCGTTCATCGCCGCGTCGACGATCGCGAACTGGTGCGCCGGCGTGCGCTTCAGATACTCGACCCGGGTCAGTAGCACGCCGGCGTTACCGGCGATCGCCCGCCCGGGCTCGAGGATGATCTCGTAGCGCCGTTCCCCAAGCCGCTCAGCAAGCGCAGCAGCATAGGCATCCGGGAGCGGCGGCACCTCGTTGGTATAGCGGATGCCGAGACCACCCCCGAGATCGAGATGCTCCACCTCGATCCCTTCCGCCGCAAGCCGATCGGCCAGCGCCAGCACGCGATCGATCGCATCCAGAAAGGGGCCGAGGCTCGTCAGCTGAGAGCCGATATGGCAGTCGATCCCGAGCACGCGCAGGTGTGGATGCCTCGCGGCCTGCCGATAGAGGGCATCGGCCGAGTGGATATCGATGCCGAACTTGTTCTCTTTGAGACCGGTTGAGATGTACGGGTGCGACTGGGCATCGACATCCGGATTGACGCGCAGCGAGACCGGCGCCAAGCAGCCGAGCGCGCCCGCGATCTCCCCAATGCGCAACAGCTCGGGCTCCGATTCGACATTGAAGCAGCGGATGCCAACCTCGAGGGCGCGCCGGATCTCGTCTGCCCGCTTGCCGACGCCGGAGAAGATCACCTTGGCCGGATCGCCACCGGCCGCGAGCACGCGCTCCAGCTCGCCGACCGAGACGATGTCGAATCCGGCGCCGAGCCGCGCCAGGACATCGAGCACTGCCAGGTTGGAATTGGCCTTGACCGCGAAGCAGATCAGATGCGCTCGAGCACCCAGCGCCTCGTCGAACGCGCGCCAATGCCGGGTCAGCGTCGCCCGTGAATAGACATAGCAAGGGGTACCGAAACGGTCGGCGATCGCGCTCAGCGGCACCTGCTCGGCAACGAGCTGATCACCCTCGTAATTGAAGTGGTCCATGGCCTCCAGCGTCAGTTCGTCGTCGCAGCGGCGGGCAGAGGAGCTTCCGGGAGATCCTCAGCTCCTTCACCGCCCTGTTCCGCGCCGCCGGACGCCGGCGCTGTCTCCGGGCGGGCTTCGGCGTCAGCAGACGGCTCCGGCCGATACAAGGGTCCCTTCTGGCCGCAGGCAGGGAGCATCTGGCCGAACGCGAGACCGGCGACCAGCAGCAGGAAGAGATAGCGTGCCCAGCAGTGCATAAAGCAATAGTGTCGGATCGAGCGCCGTCGAGCAAGGGAACGGTAACGGCGCCGGCCGCTCCGCTCAAGGTAGGATCGTGATCGGTGTCCCGTCGCGGACCAACCGCCAGATCTCGTCCATCTCGTCGTTACTGCCAACCGCGATGCAGCCGTCGGTCCAGTCCAGGCGGCGGTATTCCTCCGCCAGTCTGGGTGATGAAAGCCAGTTCGGAAGGCCGTGGATCATGATCATCCCGCCGGGTGAGACCCCCAGCGAGCGCGCGACCGTGCGGTCCAGCTCGTTCGGGTAAGAGACATGGATCGACTTGTGGAAGGCGCTATTGGGATTGCGCCAGTCAAGCACGTAGTTTCCCTCCGGTGTGCGTTCATCACCTTCTTGCACTTTGTGCCCCTTTGGGCGATCACCGAGCGAGATCCGGTAAGAACGATAGACCGAACCGTCTTTGTGCAGCTCAAGCCGCCGCTCGCCCTTCCTGACCAGCACACGATCCACATAAGGGCTCGACGGGGGTTCCGGCTCGGAGGCACAACCCGCTAGGACGGTTGCGACCAAGGCCAGGACGAGCACGCCCCAGATCATCAGCCAACCGGTCGGCGCACCGGGACGACGACGGTCCAGGTTCCGAATCAGGGGGCAGCAATCGCGCATAGTAGCGAGTAGTAGCGAGTAGAAGCGAGTAGAAGCGAGTAGAAGCGAGTAGAAGCGAAACGTTGCAGGCTCAATCTCATGTGGATTCTAACCCAGTCGCTGGTCCAGTGCGCTGGATTTTGATCAGCCGCCAGGGGGCGCCGACCGCCTGTGCTAGCATCCGCACGGTTTGACACCCTCACGAGTCGCGAGACCGCATCACCATTCCATGCGAAGCCTGCTGCGCATCCTGCTAAGCCTGCTGTTGCTGATCATTGTGCTCGGGCTGCTAGCCGCCGCG
Organism: Gammaproteobacteria bacterium; assembly: GCA_009908845.1. Classification (GTDB taxonomy): domain Bacteria; phylum Pseudomonadota; class Gammaproteobacteria; order Chromatiales; family Chromatiaceae; genus Lamprobacter. The sequence continues at coordinate 1,276 of JAAAOQ010000060.1, read as the reverse complement.
TTCGGACCGTTCTTGATCAGCCCGAACGCGGCGCCGGGCATTGCCGATGCGGGCTCCGTCGCGTCGCCAGATAGCCGTTTCATCAACATCGGTGCGGCTGGCGAGACACCGCTCGAGATCCATTATCTCACCCAGCCCGGCCCAGCGGCGTCCGAGGCGCCCAAGGGCTCATCGGAGGCGGATACGGCTATCCCCCCATTCGTGCTCCTGCACGGCTTCACCTTCAATGCCTTCACTTGGACCCAAATCCTCGGGCCGCTCGCCAGCGATGCGCCGGTCGTGGCCTACGATCAGATCCCTTACGGCCTCAGCGCGAAGCCTGTATCCCCTGATACGACCGGCGTCGACCTCTACAGCAAATCGGCCGCGGTGGAACGCCTGTTCCGCATGCTCGATGCCCTGGATATCCAGCGCGCGATCCTGGTCGGCAATTCATCGGGTGGCACGCTCGCGTTGGAGGCGGCACTCGCCCAGCCGGAGCGCATCGCGGGGTTGGTGCTGATTGCGCCCTGGGTCCATTCCAAGCGCCCGATCCTGCCATCCTGGTTGGTCGCGTTGCCTCAGGTCGAGCGGCTGACGCTCGCGTTGGCCCGCTATCTCGGGATGGGCAGTCCGCTGTTGGCCTACTCTTACGCTGATCCGTCCAAGATCGACGAATCGAGGCGCGCGCTGACCGGAGCGCATCGGCTGATGGCGGGATGGGACCTGGCTTGGGGAGCGCTGCTGCAGCGCTCCCTCACCGACCCGGTCGAGATCGTTGAGCACCTCGACGAGATCAACCAGCCCGCACTGGTCTTGACCGGTGACAACGACCAGGTGGTCCCCCCGGCCGACACTGAGGCCACCGCAACCGCATTGCCCAATGCAAGCTTTGCTGTGCTGCAAGGCTGTGGCCATCTACCGCAGGAGGAATGCCCGCAGCAGGTCGCGAGCGCTATCGCAGCCTGGTTCGACGCGCAGGAAGGCGCTCTGGCACCCTGAAGCGCTGGCGCCAATCCCAAACTCAGCACGGCAGGGTCACCGCTTGCTCGGAACACCCAGAACACGGCCATTGGAGCACGCCAGCTCAGTACGCCGGTTCAGCACGCCGGCGCAGCTTGTCAGTGCAGCTTGTCAGTGCAGCTTGTCAGTGCAGCTTGTCGGTGCAGCGCGTCGGGCAGGCTGACTCGACGCCCCTGCGTCTCCCTGACGCGCCGAACCGCCTAATCAGCCGCGCGATCCCACCGAGATCTGAGATCGGGTTTTGCACGCGCACGCGCTCGACCCGATACTGCGA
>JAAAOQ010000178.1 GCA_009908845.1 Gammaproteobacteria bacterium | reverse complement strand
ACCCCGCATTGGCCCAGATCCGTACCCGTGGTTACAGTGCCAAGTATCGGGCGCTACCCACTCAGGGGCTGTTCGAGCTCGGGCTGGTCTTCGATAGCAACGCGCGCAATCTGATGCAGGCAGATTGGACGCAGGTTGGGTAGGTTCTCAAACATGCGAATCCATTCGGCTTGCTGCTCACCAACCGGCGACCTTCCGGCCCAGTTGCCCATCACGCAGGGGTCGAGGATGATGCGCTGCGGTGGCGGGACGGGGCTGGATAGGCCTCTCGGGTGCAATGGCCTGCATCAGGCGGCGCGCTCCCGCCAGTCCGTGACCTCCACCAGCCTCTGTTTGGTGCGAGCCATCATCCACGATGGCCTCCAGCGCCGCGGCCACCGGGTCTTCGATCCATTCTTCGCCGCATTGGTCGCAGACCAGGGCGGGGACGTAGCGCACCACGACCACGCCGAAGCCGAGCTTGGCCGTGAAGGTGGTTCGGCTCGGCTCACGGCGGCCAGCGGATAGGGGGCATGCTGGCTTCATCTTGATCTCCTGGTCTTCAAATCAGGCTCGAAGTGGGCCTGGTCCGGTCGGTAGGCGGTGATGACGAAACAGGTCTTCGATGCCAGATCCAGCGCCGCGACCACGTGAATCCGCACCAGTACATGTTTGCGTCATTACGATGCGCCCATGGTCGAGCGCATGGACGAACTCGGCCTCAGTCCACATACGTACTACCTCCCGGGATTAACCCTCAATCGGACCGGGACTTGGACGACAAGCGAGTGTCCCTCGGTCATGCCGAGGGACATCAGGGGGTTAGGAGGTTAGCTCAACAATTGAACTCTCGGCTCTATTCAGGTTAGTCGCCTCCAGGCGGACAAGTTGACGGTGCAATGCCTGATGCGCCAGATGAGGTGCATGCCCAAGTAACTACGCCAGTAGTGGAATCACCTGTAGGGGTATGTGTTAGCACCAAACTGTCGACAGCGTTTGTGCCTGTGATGGTCAGAGCGCTACCGGTCCATGAAACTGAACTAATATATTCGCCACCTTCAAGGCTGTCGGTCGCAACAGCCGCGCTACCGGGCAATTCACCATTGATCTGATAGTACTCTGATATCATTGCTTTCGGTTGGCCTGCGGCCGCCATGAGCTCGCTTGCTTTGGCCTTCTTGATGTAGTCCATATAAGACGGCACCGCGATTGCCGCCAAAATGCCAACGATCGCGACCACGATCATTAGTTCGATCAATGTAAAGCCCTGCTGTTTACGCATCAGAATGTTCTCTCTCTAGCTGTTCGAGAAACCTGTCGGCTACGCTCCATCACGTATCCGGCCCTTGTGCCTCATTCGGCCACATTGGCATAAGCAGGTTTCGGGCCAGACTGAATCCCGCTTGTGGAGAATCCGAATCGCGCCCAATTCCTTGAGCGCGTTCACAAAACAGAGCAAGCTCCGTACTCGAGCGAAAATGTCGAGTTTGATTTGCTTTTTTGATGACAATGCTCGGGAATACCGGGTGATGTATGAGCGCTCCACTTCAAGAGGATCACGCTTCAAGCCCCGCAACCAATGCGGCGGCGAGGGCATGCCCGCGCTCGGCTGAGCCGCGCAGCCAGGTCTTGGCCGCATCCCGATCGGATGCCACGCCGGTGCCCGAGACCAGGCATTGCCCCAGGTGACACATCGCATCGGCCAAGCCCTGTTGGGCGGCCTGGTTCAACCAGAGCGCGGCTTGTTCAGCCTGGTCGGCTTCCAGCAGCATCAACGCGACCTCGAGCTGACTCTGTGCATTGCCGGCATCGGCCGCTAGGATGTGCGCGCGCTCTTCGGCCTCGATCCTGAATGTCACGCGCGGGATCAGGCTGTCGAGGTCGACGCGGGCCTTGGCATGGCCGGAGGCCGGTTTGGCGACGATGTGCTGGACCCGGCCTTCGCGGATCGCGCGCCACAGCGTGCTCTTGGCCATGCCAGTGAGGGACATCGCGGTCTCAAAGCTGATGGAGTCCATCCGCTTGCTCCAGTGTTGCGGGCATCAGGGCCGCTCCCACAGCCGCGAGCCATCGAGCCTGATCGTGCAGGCGGATAGCTCCACGTCCTGCTCGCCGTCGTGAAGATCGCTGACCTTGTGGTAGTCACCATCGATCAGTCGGTACAGGCTTGTCTGAGCGCGGGACGGGTCGAGTAGCAGGTACCAGGTGACGCCTTCTTGGCGGTAGAGCTCGAACTTGGTCTGTTCGTCTCGCCGCGCCGTCGAGCGTGAGACGACCTCGGCGATGAGCTCCGGTGGCTGCGTGATGCGGTCGCCCTCCGGGCGGTGGCAGATGACGATGACATCGGGGCGCACGACGGTGTCCTGCGCGAGCTCGACATCGATCTCGAAGAGGGCCTCACAGTCCGGGCAGTCCTCGAGCGCCGCGGCGAGCTGCGCGTAGAGACGCCCGCTTACGCGCTGATGCGCGATGCCCGGCGATGGCGAGATCGCGAGCGGGATGCCCTGGATGAGCTCCCAGTCGCCTTCCCAGCGCTGGTGGTCGTCCCGGGTGTAGTGCTCGATGACGGCGTGCTCTGCGAGGCTGTGCATGGCGGTCGGCTGCGCTGATCAACTGGATGCCCCGCGCATAGTAGCGACAGCGCAACGGCTGAAACAATCGCGGGCCAGGCCGTTGGCCGCGCCCAGCGAAACCCCGATCTCGATCACTGCGCCAAGGCGCTCAGGAGGAGAGACTCTCAATGCCGCAACCCGCTCATTAGAGCTGCGCTCAGCCTGGGAGCTCGGTCGACACGTGGCCGATGCTCATCCGCTCCAGCAGAGTGGCTAGCTTGCGGTCCAGCGTCAGCACGGCGCAGGCGTGCCGGCGCGCCAGCACTGCATACAGGAGATCGTAAACAGGGTGGCCTTGCTGGCAGGCGGCCGCTAGTGCCTCGTTGACCAGCTCGGCGTCTGGAATCGCTTGATCGATCAGCCCAATGGCCTCTTCGAGTCGCGTTTACGCTGCAGATGCCCTGCGCCGACATACTTCCAGAGGGCGTTTGCGAGTTCGGTGCGGAATAGCGCCGGAGCCAAGACCAGGGTTGCATCATCCAAGGTGTCGAGTAGGGCCTGGCCCGCGCTCATGCGCATCACAATACGCACGGCGGCTGAAGCGTCCAATACCAAACGCACGGTCAGCGATCCCTGTCCGCGCGCACGAGCTGCTCGGGCGTGGCCACGGTGTGCGCGTTCCGCTCGCGCGCATCCTCGGAGGTTTCAGCTGCGTCCGCGAGATCCGCCCGAATGGCGGCGACAACCTGGCGCCTGTGTGCAGGCGTGTTGCTTCGATAAGTTTGATGCAAATCGACCAAGGCTTGTTGAGCCAGGCTGCGATGCTCGCGCTCAGCTCGCAGCGCTAGATGCTGGTAAAGCTCTTGAGGAAGATCGCGGATCTGAAGTGATGGCATGGCGAGGTGACCTGTTTGTCGATTCATGATGCATGCATGATGATGCATTGGGTGCTCGTCATACACGATGAGCCAGTTGCCTGCTGAGCACAAACCGGGCTCGGGTCGTTCTGCGTGAACTCGACATCGATCTCGAACAGGGCCTCACAGTCCGGGCAGTCCTCGAGCGCCGCGGCGAGCTGCGTGTAGAGACGCCCGCTGAGGCGCTGATGCGCGACGCCCGGCGATGGCGACATCGCAAGCGGGATGCACTGGATGAGCTCCCAGTCGCCTTCCCAGCGCTGGTGGTCGTCCCGAGTGTAGTGCTCGATGACGGCGTGCTCTGCGAGGCTGTGCATGTTGGTGGGTTGCGCTGATCAACGGATCTCCCCAGCATGGTAGCGACAGCGCACAGGCTGAGACAATCGAGGACCAGGTCGCCGGCCGCGCTCACCGGAACCCCGATCTCGCTCACTCCCTCAAGGTGCTCCAGTAGAGAGACTCCCCATGCCGCAACCCGCGCATCAGACAACACTGACGGTGGACGCGTATCTTGCCGGCGAGGATGGGGCCGATCAGCGCCACGAGTACGTCGCCGGTCAACTCTACGCGATGACCGGCGCGAGTGCTCGCCATGCGCTGATCGCAGGCAACCTGTTCGCGGCGCTGCGTCCCTGCGTGCGCGGGACAGCTTGCCAGGTGTTCATCAATGATATGAAGGTCCATCTGCGGATCGAGGGACAGGACCTCTTCTACTACCCCGACCTGCTGCTGTCGTGTGATCCGCAGGATCGGGAAACCTATTTCCGCAGCCGGCCCTGTCTGCTCGTCGAAGTGCTTTCCGAGTCCACTGAGCGGATCGATCGACGCGAAAAGTTCTGGGCCTACCGGTCGCTTCCGAGCCTGCAAGAGTATGTGCTGATCAGTCAGACTGAGCGTCGCGTCGAAATCTATCGTCGTTCAGCTGACTGGGGCTGCGAGACGGTCACCGCTGGCGACTTGCGTCTGGACTGCCTCCCGGCTGAGATCAGCCTGGACACGCTGTACGAGGACGTTTTGTAAGCCCAGCGTTGCGTGGCTGATGCGGCCAGCATTCTGCTGCTGGGCTGGGCGTCGCTGCGCTCAGCCATGCGCTCAATCCGGCAGCGCGACATCTTCGTAGATCCGCTCGAGATCGAGCTCGGCGGCATAAGCGGGGCATTCGATCCGGAGGCGCTCGTCGGGCTGCAGCGTGGCTGCGTCCCACTCACCTTGGTCGTTGCGGACGAAGCAGTCGACCCGCCGCTCGTTCGACGAGACCAGCAGGAGATAGCGCAGGCTGGGCAGGGCTTGGTAGGCGACCCGTTTCTCGCGCCGGTCGGTGGCCGCGGTCGAGTCGGAGAGCACCTCGACGATCAGGCAGGGTGCCTGCTTGACGTAGGCGTCGCCGTCGCCAGGGTCGCAGACGACCGCCACATCCGGGGAGTAGCAGCTATCGTAGGCTTCGACCCGCACCTTCATGTCCGCGATAAAGACCCCACAGGGTCCGCCACGGGCGGCGGCGCGCAGGTGGAAGGCAAGGTTCAGGCTGATTCGGTTGTGCGCCTCGCTGGCGCCGGCCATCGCATAGAGGAAGCCGGCGACGAATTCGTGCTTGGTCTCGGCGCTGTGCTCCAATTCCAAGTACTCGGCGAAACTCAGCGGGCGGAGTGACGGCAGGCTGCTCATCGGTTGGGCCATTTAGTGGCTGGGTGGAGGTCGCGCGATCAACCTGCCTAGTTCACTCCGACGAGGAAGGCACGAGGTGGCATGATGGGGATGCCGCGCCAGGGGTGCATGTCGGTGAGGTGGGGGTCGCTGGCGATGATCAGCTCAGCTCCAGCAGCCTCCGCAAGGGCGAGAAACTTGTTGTCTTTTGGGTCGCTGCAATCCGTTACGTGCTCAGCGACCTGGATGCAGGTCGCATGCTGCCGTAATCCAGTGAGAAATTCGGTGCGTTGTGCTGTCGCGGCATAGCCGTCGAACTTCGGTCGCATCAAGACGGCTTCGAGCTCGTTGAACGTCTCGTCGCTGATACACAGTTCGAATCTCAGTAGCGCCTTCTCCAGTGCTAGTGCTGGAACGGACTCGGGGCGAATGGCCGCACTCACCAGGATGCCGGTGTCGATAACGATCCGTCTAGCGAAGGGCATGGACGAGCGCGTTCACGTCGTCGTCCGTCAAGGTCGAGGCCGGCGTGTTGGGCCGATTCTCGACGAACTTCTGACGGTACTCGGAATACCACTGAGCGGCCTCCTCCCGCCGTCGGTGCAGCGAGCGAAGCTCTCGCATATCGAGCTCGGACACGACATACGCGATCGTGCGCCCGCGGCGCGTGACCTCGACGGGCTCGCGCTGAGCTCGGTCGATGAGTTCTCCAAAGCGATTTTGCGCGTCAACAGATGTAACAGTGGCCACCGTGTGCATCCTCGAAGTTAGCCAGTATCGCTAGATTAGCTATTACATCGCTCATTACAAGCGAAGAATAGGGTCCACTCTGTTCGCGCACCCCCGTCGCGATATCGACACTGAGAAGCCGGCTCTTGGGCTCACTGATGAGCCGCGCCGAAACCGATGTGCAGTGGTGCGCGCGCCTCGTGAAGCAGAACGATGCGACGTACAAGGCGATGATCTGGTCTCGTTTGCGCTCTAAGTGCCCTCGCCAAACAAGGCGCCCAGGTCGATATGGATCGCCTCGAACGGCGGGATGTGCGCTGGCCCCGAGGTCTCTTCTCGTCCTTCGGCCGTGAAGACCGCGTGGTAGCCGCCCGCCTCGAGCGCGTACGCGATCAGGGTGCGCTCTTCCGGCGCGATGATCCAGTAGAACGGGACGCCGGCGCGCTGCAGACGCATGAAGTGGGTGAGGGTGTCTTTGCGCTCGTGGCCGGGGGAGAGGATCTCGCATACCCAGTCGGGCAGGATGTCGATCACGCCCGTTGGGCGCTCCGGGAGGCGTTCCTTGCGCCAGCCGGCGAGGTCGTGGCTCGGGCAATGGTGCACGTCGTAGCGGACGCTGATCTCGGGGACGATCCGCCAGCCTCCCGGTCCGCTGTGGCGCTTGAGCGGCAGTGTTTCCTCGATGAGTCCGCCTTGCGCAAGTCCATGCTCGAAGCGGCTCATGGGCCGCTGGACGATCTCTCCGTCGATCAATTCGACCTGCTCGTCTGGCCAGGCGAGCAGATCCTCAACGGTGAGCAGGTGTTGGGCTTCCATTGGGTGCGGACCTCGGCGGAGCGGTTCAGGGATCGCTCATCGGCTCATGGCTGATCGCGGCCTCCCCATCATGCTTTGCTAGGGTCGTCTCGGCCGGCAGGCTGGTCTCGCCGTGCTCGCGAAGGTGCAAGGCGGCCTTGGCCATCAGATGCGCGCTGACCGGGGCGGTGATGAACAGAAAGACGGCGACCAGAACCTCGTGGAAGGACCAGCCGGGCTCCTGCCAGCTGAAGAAGACGGCGGAGGCGATCAAGAGGCTGCCTACGCCTAACGTGGTGGCCTTGGTCGGGGTGTGCAGCCGCTCATAGAAGTCGCGCAGCCGCACCAGGCCGACCGAGCCGAGGAAGGTGAAGCCGGCGCCGATCAGGATCAGCAAGGCGATTAGGATCTCCATCAGGAGGTTGAGGATGTTCATCGGTGTTCGGACATTGCTCGATTACTCGATTACTCGATGATGTCGCCGCGGGTCAGGAACTTGGCGAGCGCAACGGTGCCGACGAAGCCGAACAGGGCGATCAGCAGCGCGGCCTCGAAGTAGAGGTTGCTGGCGAGCAGGATGCCGAGCAAGACCAGCAGCGCGACCGAGTTCACATAGAGGGTGTCGAGCGCGAGCATTCGATCCGGCTTCTCGGGGCCGCGGATCAGCCGCCAGAGCGAGAGCAACAGTGCGATGCTCACCAGCAGGAAGGCGATGGCGAGGGCGCTGTTCAGGATGATGCCAGTGCTTGCGGTGTCGGCCATGATGGGTGTGAGTGCAGCTCTAGTCAGTGCTGGATGAGCTCGCTTTGCCGTATTGTCCCGCTTGATTCGATGTTCCGGTCGTCTTGTAAGATCATCGCAGCCCAGTTGTGCTCGATAGCGGGGTCTCGATCATCCCCTGAACATCCGCCGCTGACAACTGAAGGGCGGCAAGGGGCAAATCTGGTCCTTGCAGAACAGGGTCCCACCTTCACCAGGCTACTTGTCGCCTCCCTGGGGTCGAGTCGAGGCGTTGACCAAGCGCTATTGCGGCTTCGAGGGTTCAGCCGATTCGGCCCCATGCGGGGTTTCGGCGTCGGCGCCAAGCACCCCTCGCTTGGGCTCCAGTTGCTCCAACGCATCCAGCAGCGGCTGCTCGTAGCGTTTGCGGATATCGGCGATGATCGCGTCCGGGTCGTCGCCCTGCAAGGCGTGGATGATCAGCTCGCTGCGGTCCGGGCTCAGCGAGGCCGAGAGGGTACCGGGCGTCAGCGTGATGATGTTGGCGAGCAGGCTGACGCCGACGTTGCCCTGCAATCGCAGCGGCATCCGGATGAAGGCGGGCCGGATACGCTCGCGCGGTCCGACGATCAGGATGGCGACGGCGACGTTGGCGACCAGGATGTCGTAGAGGATGGTCCCTGCCAGACGCAGCAGCAGGAACGGACGGCGCACCTTGATCTGGGCGGTCCAGAACCGCGCGGTGTAGAGCGGGATCGACCAGGCCAGCACGGCGCCGAGCAGGATCTGTCCGGGCGAGACCGAGTTGACGAGCAGCAGCCAAAGGCCGAGCAGCATCAGCGTTAGGATCGGATGGGGGAGCAGTTGCTTCATGCGACAGGTGGCCCGGGGATCAATGGTCGCCGGCGCGGGGCAGGGGCTTTGCGCTGAGCACGGTCTCGATGTACGCCTCCGGCTGCAGGATCTGCTCGGTCGCCGCGGCGGCAAAACTGTAGATCGGCTGGGCGTAGATCACGAACAGAAGGCTGATCAGCGCCAGTGCCGAGACGGGCACCAGATAGGCTGCGTTGGGCAAGGTGGCCTCGCCGGCATGGGTGTCGGTCTTGAAGAACAGGGTGCTGCCGGCCCGCGCGAGTGCCATCACGGTGAACAGGCTCGTGATCAGCACGATGCTGATGACCCAAGGCGCGGAGACCGTCCCGAGGCTGGACTCGAGAATCAGCACCTTGCCGACGAAGCCGGAGAGCGGCGGCAGGCCGGCAACCGCGAGCGCGAGTACTAGGAACAGCCCGCCGAGCACATTGGCGGCCGGCAGCATCGGTCCGGCGCGCAGCTCATCCGCATAGCTGCCGCGGGTGCGGGCCACGTTCTCGGTCAGCATGAACAGGGCGGCGGCGACCAGGGTCGACTGGAAGGTGTAGTAGAGCCCGGCCGACAAGGCCGCCGAGCCGCCGATGCCGAAGGCCGTGAGGATGGTCCCGGCCGAGATCACGACCAGGTGGGAGATCAGCACCGCCAGCCGCCGGCTCGCCAGCACGCCGATGGTGCCCAGCGCGATCGTGACCAGGCCGAGCACCAGCAGCCAAGGCTCGATCAGCCCTTCGAGCGGGCCGCTCTCGGTGCCGAAGATCAGGGTTTCGATGCGCAGGATGGCGTAGGCGCCGACCTTGGTCATGATCGCGAAGATCGCCGCCGAGGCCGGCCCGGCAGCTGAATAGGCCCCCGGCAGCCAAAGGTGCAAGGGCGCGAGCGCAGCCTTGAGCGCGAACACCAGGAACAGCAGCAGCGCAGCGGCCCGCACCAATCCAACATCGGCCGTGCCCAGGGCGGCGACCCGAACCGACAGGTCCGCCATATTCAGGGTGCCGAGCAGGCCGTACAGGGTGCCGACCGCAAACAGGAACAGGCTCGAGCCGACCAGATTGATGATCACGTAGTGTAGGCCGGCGCGGCTGCGGGCGGCGCCGACCCCGTGCAGTAGCAGCCCATAGGAGGCGATCAGCAGGATCTCGAAGAAGACGAACAGATTGAACAGATCGCCGGTCAGGAAGGCGCCGTTCAGTCCCAGCAGCTGGAACTGGAACAGCGCATGGTACTGACGCCCGCGCCGGTCGCTGCCCTGGATCGCGTGCATCATCGCGAACAACGCCAGCACTGCGGTGAGCATCACCATCCCAGCGGCCAGCCGGTCGGCGACCAGCACGATGCCGAACGGCGCGGGCCAGTTGCCGAGCTGGTAGACGAGCACCTCGCCGCTTTGCACCTGCAGCAGCAGCCAGAACGAGGCACCCAACAGCGCCTGCACGCCGAGCATGCTGATGGTGCGGCGCAACGGCGTTGCACTGCCGCGCAAAAGCACCAGTAGGATACCGGTCAATAGCGGGATTAGAACGGGCGCGATCACTGCGTGCGCCGGGAGCGTGCTCATGGGTCCTTGCCGTCCACATGGTCGTTGCCGAGGTCGGCTCGGGCACGCAGCGCCAGCACGACGACGAAGGCGGTCATGCCGAATCCGATCACGATCGCGGTCAGCACCAGCGCCTGTGGGAGCGGATCGGCATACTGGGCGCGGTCCGGCTCGATGATGGCGGGCACGCCGATGTTGAGGCGCCCCATCACGAACAGGAACAGATTGACCGCATAGGAGAGCAGGGTCAGCCCCATCACGACTGGAAAGGTCCGGGCGCGCAGCACCAGATAGATCCCGCAAGCGGTTAGCAGGCCGATGATGGCCGCGATCAGGCCCTCCATTAGTGCGGCTCCCCGTTCTTTGGCAGCAAGGTGCGCCGGTGACCGGCGCTGATGCTGCCGAGCCGAATCAGTATCACGACGGTGATGCCGATCACGACCATCATTACGCCAAGGTCGAACAGCATCGCGGTCGCGAGCTCGACGTCGCCGAGGAAGGGCGGGTGGAAATGGTCATGGGCGGAGGTCAGGAAAGGATAGCCGAAGTAGAGGCTGCCCAGGCCGGTCGCGGTCGCCGTCAGCAGCCCGAGCCCGATCAACGGATGCAATTCGCCAGATAGGCGCGGTTGGGTCCAGGCGATGCCGTTGGCGAGATACTGCATCACCAGCGCCACCGCGATGATCAGGCCGGCGATGAAGCCGCCGCCCGGCAGGTTGTGGCCGCGCAGCAGGATGAACACCGCGACCATCAGCGCCAATGGCAGCAGCAGCCGCGAGAAGGTGGCCAGGATCAACGGATGCCGGTCGCTGCTCCAGGGCCGGCCCTCTTGATCGGCCTCGGGCGCATCCAGGTGCAGGTCCCGCATCATCATGTAGATGCCGACCGCGGCGATCGCGAGCACCGTAATCTCGCCTAGCGTATCGAAGCCGCGGAAATCGACCAGGATCACGTTCACGACATTGGTTCCGCCGCCGCCGGGCACGCTATTGTCGAGGAACCAATGCGAGATGCTCTCGTAGGGCCGGGTGAGCACCGCCCAGGTCAGCGTCGCGGTGAGTCCGCCGCCGGTGATCGCGAGCGCGCCGTCACGCAGCTTGCGCGGCAACGAGGATTCGCGCGGCGTGGTCCAGGGCAGGAAATGCAGTGCGAGCAAGAGCAGGACGATGGTGACCATCTCGACTGAGAGCTGCGTCAGCGCGAGATCAGGCGCGGAGAACTTCACGAAGATCAGCGCAACGATCAGCCCGACCACGCTCAGCATCACCATGGCGGTGCAGCACCACGGTACCGACCGCGCCAACCGCGAGACAGAGGGCGGCGGCCGCGCTGACCGGGTCCAACGGCGTCAGCGCGACCGAACCGGTCAGGGGCATCTGCCAGAAGCCGAGCATCAGCATCACCAGGGTCGCGCCGAGCAGCACTGCGAGCATGTACTGCAGCGAGGCGCGGTGGATGAGCCGGTCCAGGACGCGGCTGCTCCAGAACAGGGAGCGCTCGAGCTGCTCGAACACCCAGCGCGCGTCGACCTGACCGAGCAGCCGATCGTGCCAGCGGAACAGCGGCCGGCGAACGCTATAGATCAGCAAGCCGCCGAGCAGTGCGATGGCGCTCATCCCGAGCGCGGGCGTGAAGCCGTGCCAGACCTTGAGGCTGTAGTCGGGCAGCGGGGCCTGCAGGGTTGCTCCTGCCGCGACCGCAAGCAATGGGCCGAAGGTCAGGCTCGGCAGGATGCCGACCGCCACGCAGATCACGACCAGCACCTCCACCGGGACCCGCATCCAGCGCGACGGCTCGTGCGGGGTGCGCGGGAGGTCCGCCGGCATCCCGTTGAAGAAGACGTCGTGGATGAAGCGCAGCGAGTAGGCGACAGCCAAGGCGCCGGCGATGGTCGCCAGCACCGGCAGCAGCCAGGTGCTCTCCTCGAAGGTCGCCATGTAGACGGTCTTCTCGAAGAACATCTCCTTCGATAGGAAGCCGTTCAACAGGGGCACACCGGCCATCGCCGCCGCGGCGATCATCGCCAGCAGCCCGGTCTGCGGCATGAATCTCCAGAGTCCAGCGAGTCGGCGCATGTCCCGGGTGCCGGCCTCGTGATCGATGATGCCGGCCGCCATGAACAACGATGCCTTGAAGGTCGCGTGGTTCATGATGTGGAACACACCGGCAACCGCGGCGAGCGGGGTCCCGATGCCGAACAGCAATGTGATCAGACCCAGATGGCTGATGGTCGAGTAGGCGAGCAGCCCTTTGAGGTCGTGCTTGAACAGCGCGGTGTAGGCGCCGAGCAGCAGGGTCGCCATCCCCGTCGGCGCGACCAGCCAGGTCCAGGCCTCGGACCCGGACAAGGCCGGGAACAGGCGTGCCAGCAGGAAGACCCCGGCCTTGACCATGGTTGCCGAGTGCAGGTAAGCACTGACCGGGGTTGGGGCGGCCATTGCGTGCGGCAGCCAGAAATGGAACGGGAACTGGGCCGATTTGGTGAAGACGCCGAGCAGGATCAGCACCAGCGCCGGCACGTAGAGCGGATGAGCGTGGATCAGCTCGCCCGAGGCCAGGATCACGCTGAGATCATAGCTGCCGACCATCTCGCCGAGCAGCAGGATGCCGCCGAGTAGGGCCAGCCCACCGCCGCCCGTGACCGCCAGCGCGATGCGCGCGCCGCGGCGGGCATCCTCGCGCTGGCGCCAATAGCTGATGAGCAGGAAGGAGCTGATGCTGGTGAGCTCCCAGAACATCAGCATCTGGATCAGGTTCTCGGACATCACCAGCCCGAGCATCGACCCCATGAAGAGCAGCAGATAGGCATAGAAACGGCCCATCGGATCCTGCTCGGCGAGGTACCAGCGCGCGTAGAGGATCACCAGCAGGCCGATGACGAGGATCATCAGCGCGAACAGCAATGCCAGCCCATCGAGCCGGAACCCGAGCGACAGGCCGAGGGCCGGGAACCAGTCCATCTGCCAGAGCAAGGTCTCGCCCTGCAGCAGTACAGTCAGTCCGGGTGCGACCAGCAATGCGATGGCGGCCAGCGCCACGGCGCCGGTGACCCAGGCCGACCGGAGCCGGCCGGCAGTGACCGCCCAGGGCGGCAGCATGGCCCCGAGGAACGGGAGCAGTACGATCAGCGGAAGGGCCTTCATCGCTTAGAGATCGGCGCGACTGTCGATGCGGTCGGTGGAGAGCCCATGCAGGATATTGTGGATGATCTCGCGCACTCGGGCCTCATGTGAGCTGTCCTTGCCTTTGCGCACGGCGGCGAAATACTTCGCCATCACCCTGTGCTCTTCCGGGGTCAGGGCCTCGGTGAAGCCCTGCTTCTTCGCCGGTGTCGGGTCCGGTACCCGGTTCGGTGCGGCCTCGTCGGCGGCCTGCCGGCCATGGGCCCAGTTCATCGCGCGCGCGCAGTAGAGGATGATCCGATCCAGCAGGATGAAGGGGAAGCGCGGGTTGCTCACCGGTCCGAGCGTGAAGCGCTCGACGCCGAGCGTGCGCTGGATGTCCATCTTGGCGAGCTGGGAGGTGCCGAGCACCCCGAGCACGCCGCCGACGCCAGCGCCGATCAGGGTGCCGGTGCCGAACGCGAGGCCACCGACGCCGAGATCGATCGCGCCGCCGGTTGCGGCGCCGGCCGCGGCGCTGGCCAGCACGGTCTGATGGCGGTTGAGGCCAAGGTGGCTCTCGACCTCCTCCGAGAATAGGTCCTGCACCAGCAGCGAGCCCGGGGGCACATTCCAGACATGATGCTTGAAGTGGCCGCGGATCTCCGATTGGGCCTGCTGCTCGAGCTTGCGCAGGCCGTCCTGGAGGCTGTCGGTCAAGCGCTTGCGGATCGCCTCGCGCTCCTCGTCAGAGCTCAGCTCGTTGACCTTGACGATCTTGACCACCTTGTAAGCGAGCGCGTGGCGCAGCAGGTCGAGGATGGTGTTGATGCTGTGGTCGATGCGCCGATCCCAGTCGTGTTGGAACGCGCGCATGGTCTCTTGCAGCATCGGCTCCCAGCGCTGATCGATCGCCTTGAGCGCATTCAGCAGCGCGATCCGTTCGGCATAGGTGGCGCGGTGGGCGTTGAACTCGCGCACCGAGTTGAACGACTTGTTCAGGGCGTCCTGCCAGGCCGCCATGTGCTTGTTGTTGGCGGTGAGGTTGTTCAGGATCGCCATCCGCGGCCGTCCGGTGAGCCGCAGCAGCTCCATCTCGGTGCGATCCTTCTCCTTGATACGCTTGGAGCCGTCGACTACCAGGATGATCCCGGCGCCGTCAGCGATCGGCTTCAGCAGGGCGCAATCGTGGCTGAACAGTCGTTCGTCGCCATGCTCGGCGAGGAAGGCACTTGCGAGATCGCCTTCCTCGGGATGATGCTGGAACCACTCGAGGATATCGGTCGGGTTCTGGAAGCCCGGCGTGTCGATGAAGCGCAGCACCGTGCGGCCGTCGATCACGACCGGGTAGATGTCGGAGCGGGTAGTGGTCCCGGCGCGCTTGTCGATCGCGATGCGGTCGTTCTCGGTCAGCGTCGCGACCACCGAGGATTTGCCAGCGTTGGGATGGCCGACGATGGCGAGTGTCGGAATCGGCTTGGCCATCACTGATCCCCGTCGTCGGCGTTGGCGAGCATCACCAATCGGAGATACGGGTCGCCCATCTGCTCGACCTTGCGCTGCCAATCGGTGAAGTCGAAATCGCTCAGCGGGGGCAGCGGGTCATCCTCGGTATCGTCGGGGTCGCCGATCAGCGCGAGCAGGATCTGCGCCTGCTCGCCTGCGACCGCCCGTACGGCGCGAATGAAACGGAGATTCTCGGTGATCGGCGGCTGCGAGCCGTCCTGGATCAAGGCAACGCGAGGGGGCGGGGCGTGCCAGTCCGCCCCCTCGATCAGTTCGGTCGCCTGCTCGCTCATCGCGCGCCCGCCGCCGAAGGTGGCCGCCGCGGCGACGCGCCAGCCCGACTGCTGCAGGAGGAGTTGCTGCAAGCGGGCGTGATCGCGCTCCTCGAGCAGGTCGGAGACGTCGATA
>JAAAOQ010000076.1 GCA_009908845.1 Gammaproteobacteria bacterium | reverse complement strand
CCTCTAGCAGGCCGCTGAAGCTGCGCGCCGGTAGCAGCCCGACATCCTCGGCGAACATCGTGAACAGGCAGCGCATCAGGAAGCCGGCGACCTGTTCGGGGGCCTGGCCGTCGCCCTCGAGCGAGCGGGCGAGGCTGGCGAGCTTGGCGGAGATGGCGCGGGTGACGCGGGCGCTGCGCCGGGTCGGGTCGAGCGCCATCGGGTCCAGCCAGACATGGCGCAGGCGCGCGCGGATCGCGGGGCGATGCAGGTCCTCGAGATAGATGCGGTGGCTGAGCGCGTCCGGGAACGGGATGTAGTTGGCGCCGGAACGGGTGAAGTCGGCGTAGAGCCCGAGATGGCGGCCGACATCGGTGACCAGGATGAACGGCGGTCGGCCTTCGGCGGCGGGCAGGCTGCGGGCGTAGTGGCTGGCCTGGGCGTGAGCCTTCATCATCGCGCCGTCCCAGGCGGTGGAGCGCAGCGCCAGGCCGGATTGCTTGGCCTCGCAGACATAGCAGCCGCGCCGGTAGAGGTCGATACGGCCGCTGCTGGTGCGCCCGTCGGCGTGCTGGATGTCGACGCGGCGCTCGAAGACGTAGGCGTTGTCGCTCTGATCGCTGCCGGCCGGGTCCGGCGGCGGCAGGTCGAGCAGGGCGATCAGCTCGCTGAGGAAGAGCTGGTAGTTGGCCAGCTCCGAGCCGCTGGCCTTCGACCAACGGGCGATGAAGGCGTCGATACGGGCGGGGTCGGTGTTGTCTGGCTCGGTGTCGATCATGGGTTCCTGGGTGCGCGCAGTCGCGATCCTTGCGTTGATGACGAAACGATGTCGGCATTGTAGCGCCGAGGGCTGTCGTGCCTGGCGGATCGCAAATCTGGATTATTCCAGTCTCAGCGCCCCCTGCACGGCGTTCGGCGCCCCATAACGCACCGGTCTGGAAAACTTGCTGAGCTTCTTCTCGGCAACCGCCTGCTTGACCCATTGGTTGACCTGAGTCTTGCTGAGGGCGAGCGCCTCAGCGAGCTTGGCCCAACCAGAGCGAAGCGGCTGCGAGGTGCCATATAAGTAACGGCTAATGCCGTTCGCCGCGGGAAGGTTTCGAGGCGACCTTCCGCAGAGGCAGCCGATGCAACCGCACCGCCCGCTCGGTAACCGTCACCATGGCACCGGCCTTGAGCTGCTCTCGGAGCTGTTCCAAGAGTTGTGCGATCAGCATCGCGGCTTCTGGGCCACGCAGGCCTTCGCGGCGGATGCGAATCACCGAAGGTTTGCTGGCGCCGCTGATGACCAGGAGGCGATGGAAGTCGGAGTCGAGGGTCACAACTGTGCGCTCCTGTTCGAGCGCCAATGTCATGATCTCTTCGTCCGTGGACCGGCTGTAGCCGATGTCGGCGACATGGCAGACATCAATGCCCTGATCGGCAAGGCGCTGCACAGAGCTGCGCGGCAGTCCCTGGTCGAGGAGCAGCCGGGTCACGCAGCACCCAGATGGACGATCTGATCGTCGAGGTTCGAGGCGGCGAACTCGAGTGCCTGGCGGATATCATCGTCCTCGAGCTCCGGGTACTCGCGCTTGAGCTCTGCACGATCCGGATACAGAGCTGTCGCCTCCACGACGCGGCGCACGGTCAGGCGCATACCGCGGATGCATGGTTGCCCGTTCATCTGCTCCGGATCGATGGTGATTCGATCAAATGGTGTATTCATGGTGCATCCTTCCTTCAGTGATCAGTGCCAAAAGCGCTCAAACCGTTTGGCGGCCGTTCGCGTATAGATGGCCGTGTGTTTCGGGTCGCGGTGGCCGAGGTCGTCTTGGATCGTGGGAGAGCCAATATCCTACAGTTCCAGGGGTGCGGAGGTGCTACATCAGGAACTCCTTATATGGCGCCTCACAGCAGCTTCGCTCTTGTTGGACCAGATCGGCTAGACGCTGGGCAAGGCTCGGGACCAGATCCGGATGGCGGTGCGAGTTCGGCGGAAAAGCGCTCAATGGGTCTCGGCTTCGCGCTGGAAACCTACTTGAGGCGAGGGCCCTATCGAGGCCGCTGCGACCGTCAGGTATGCTGCGATGCAGCGCACCCGGTTTTCAACTGGGCTCAAACGCTTTCTACGAATACCGCGCATGAGTACAGCCCAAGATGTGGGATCAACGCTTCGACCGTGACGACTTTCTCTATGGCACCGAGCCGAGTCAGTTCCTGGTGGCCGCTGAATGCAGGAAGCGCTCGAGCTCATCGATCGGCATGGGTCGGGCGAAATAGAACCCCTGATAAGCGCTACAGCCCTGTGCGCGAAGGAACTGGCGGGCGCTTTCGGTCTCGACGCCCTCGGCGATGACATCGAGCCCAAGGCTTTGCCCAAGCGTTGTGATCGTGCGCACGATGGCGGCATTGCTGTCTTCGGCCGAGAGCTCGCGTACGAACGACTGGTCGATCTTGAGCTCATCGACCGGCAAGGAGCGCAGATACGCGAGCGAGGAGAAGCCGGTCCCGAAGTCATCGAGCGATAACCTGATGCCGCGCGCCTTCAATTGCGCCATGGTTTCGGTGACCCGGTCCAGATCGTCGAACAGGAGACTTTCGGTGATCTCCAGCTTCAGCCGCGCCGGGTCTGCCCCGGAGGCATCCAGGGTGTCGGCGACCAAAGAGACGAAATTCGGCTGTTGGAACTGCTTGGCGCTGACATTGACCGAGAGGCTAAGTCGTTGCCTGACCGGGTCATGCTTCCAATGGGCCAGCTGCTCGCAGGCGCTCTGCAGTATCCACTGCCCCATCGGCAGAATCAGCCCGGACTCTTCGGCGAGCGGGATGAAATCGCCCGGCGAGATCAGCCCTTTGTCCGGGTCCTGCCAGCGGACGAGCACCTCGGCCCCTCGGGTTCGGCCTTCGGTATCGACCTGAGGCTGATAATACAAACGCAGCTGTTCAGGGATGGCCTTGCGCAGCAGGGCCTCCAGCTCGACGCGGTGCTCCAACGCCAGCTGCATGCCCGAATCGAAGAAGTGCAGGCAATTGCGGCCGATCTTCTTGACCTGCAGCATCGCGGCATCGGCGCGCTTGAGCAGCGCGGTGACGCTGTCGGATCGGCCGTCGAAGAGGCTGATGCCCATACTGGCAGTCATCACGTAGTCGCTGCCGCCGATCTGAATCGGCTGACGGATGGCCGCGAGCAGCTGATCGCCCGCCTCCTTCGCTTGCAGCAGCGCGGGGTCGGTCTGGGCATCGAGGTTTTCGATGATGACGACGAATTCATCGCTGCCGAGACGGGCCACGGTGTCATCGCCACCCACTGCAGCGACCAGGTTGCGCGCGACCTCGAGCAGGACCTTATCGCCGATATCGTGGCCTTGGGTATCGTTCAACGCGCTGAAGTCGTCGAGGTCGATGAAGAACACCGCGCCATGGCGGCGTGCGCGCTCGCTGGTGCGCAAGGCTTGCTCCAGGCGGTCGATGAACAGCCGACGGTTGGGCAGCTTGGTCAGCACATCGAAATAGGAGAGGCTATGGATCTGGGCCTCGGCCTGCTTGTGCGCAGAGAGGTCCTCGAAGGCGCCGACATAGTGACTGACGCGGCCTTCCTCATCGAGCACCCTGGAGATGTGTAGCCACGCCGGATAGATCTGACCATTCTTGCGTCGGTTCCAGATCTCGCCCTGCCATTGCCCGTGCTCGCGCAAGTCCTGCCACATCGCACTATAGAAGGCGGCATCGTGGCGCCCGGACTTGAGCAGGGCGGGGGTCTGCCCGATGACCTCGTCCTGGCGGTAGCCGGTGGTCTCGCAGAAGGCCTGGTTGACACGCAGGATGCGCTGCGCATCGTTGGTGATGAGCATCGCTTGGCGGGTCTCGAAGGCGGTGGCGGCGATGCGCATCTCGCGCTCCGCCTCCTTCTGCAGGGTGATGTCTTCGGCGAAGATGACGATGCCGCCGATCGACTGATCGGCCTTATACCAGGGGCGCACCTCCCAGCGTTGCCATTGGGTGCGGCCATCGGGACGGATGAAGTAATCGCTGTCGGCGCGCAAGACCTCGCCGCGCAGGGCGCGTTGATGCGCCTCGCGCCAGCGTTGCGGGATCTCGGGGAAGACCTCGTAATGGCCGCGGTCGCGGAGGTCCTCGGCGGTCAGCGAAAAGTCCTTGAGCCAGCGGTCGCTGACCATCAAGAAGCGCAGCTCGGTATCGAACATGGCCAGCGCCGCGGGTGCGTGCTGGATGAACAGTCGCTGCCGGGCCTCGCTTTCTTGCAGATCCCGCTCGGCCTGCTTGCGGCCGTCGATATCCTCGATGACCGAGACGAAATAGTCGGGCCTGCCGCGGGCGTCGCGGACCAGCGATACCGTGAGATTGGCCCAGAACAGATGGCCATCCTTGTGCTGATAGCGCTTTTCGAGCGCATAGGTGTCGCGCTTCCCGGCCAACACCGAGCGCAATAGGTCGAGGTCGGCACTGAGGTCTTCAGGATGCGTGAGGTCCTGAAACGACCGCGCCACCAGCTCATCGGCGGAGTAGCCGAGGATCGTGCAGAGCTTCCGGTTCACCCGCAGCCAGCGCCCATCCGGGGCCACCTGCGCGATGCCGACCGCGGCTTGGTCGAAGGTTGCCAGGAAGCGCGCCTCGCTGCGGGCGAGCTGGCGCTGGCGCACGGCGAGCATGCCGTACAGCAGCAGGGCGGTGGCGACAATGAAGGCGATGCCCTTGTACTGCTGCCATTGGACCAGCTGCGCCGCATCGCGCGCGAGCAGTCCGAGGAGCCAGTCGGAGAGGATGATCCAGAGGCTGCCGAAGGCGAGATAGACCAGAATGATCCATGCCGGGGAGCTGTTCCAACGCATGCCCAGGGTTCCGTTGGCAGCGGGTCCGGCGACATTATGCCGCAGCACATCGGTGCATGCCCGCCCCGCTTCCTCGAAGCGATTGCCCGTGGGCGCTATCCGGGCGCGCTGGCCGAGGGGGCGATCAGCGCCTCGCGCGGCCCGGCTCAGCGCAACAGCAAGGTCGGTACCTTCGCCGAGCGCAGCAGGTCCGTCGTCTTGCTGCCGAACAGCAGGCTGCGCAGCGGTGAGTGGCCGTAGGCGCCCATCAGCAGCATGTCGATGGACTGCTCGCGCACGTATTGGGCGATGACGCGCTCGGTGTCGCCGGGGATCAGCGCGACTGTGACCTCGAGCCCGGCCTGCTCTAGCGTGCTGCGCGCCCAGTCGAGCTGCTTCTCGCTGTCGCGGCGGGCCTTGCCGCTCATCAGTACATGCACCGGTAAGCCGCGGAACAGCGGGCTTGCGGCGACCATCTCGACGCCGCGCCGGGTCATGCTGCCGCCGTCGAACGCGATCAGCACCCGCTCTGGCTCGCTGAACTGATCGGTGACAGCGAGGATCGGCTTGCTCAGCGAGCGGATCATCCGCTCGACATTGCGCCCGAGGTCGCGCTGGGTGGTCTCGGCCGATTCGCCGCGGCGCCCGAGCACGAATAACCTGACCTGGCCCTGAGCGCCGACCAGCGTCTCCTCAAGATCGCCATAGCGCTGGCGCACATCGGGCGACTCGACGCCGAGCTCGATCGCCCGCTGCCGGAGTGTATTGAGGAGCTCGCGGCCGCGCTCGCGGTTAGCCTTGCTGCGCGATTCATCGCGCTCGGCTAGCTCGCTGAGCAGGTTCTGCTGCGCATTGACGCCAATGGCGCCGCTGTGATCCTTCCCGATCGCAACCTCGGCCTCGCGGTCGAGGATATGCAGCAGCTCCAGTGGGACGCCCATCTGCCGTGCCGCCCAGGACGCGGCATCGGTGACGTAATCGGCAAAGTGCGAATGATCGACACAGGCCAACACCTTGTCTTGTGCCTGCATGGGGTCTTGCATCGGGATCTATCCTCGTTCGCGCCGGTTAATGGTCCATCAGCGGCCGATCAGTGGCCCATCAGGCTCTCGACCGCGTCGGGCTTGTCATGTACCGCGAAACGGTCGACCAGGGTGCGGCTGGCCTCGTTGAGCCCGACGACCTCGACCTCGGCGCCCTCGCGGCGGAACTTGAGCACCACCTTATCCAGCGCCGTGACCGCGGTGATGTCCCAGAAATGGGCGCGGCTGACGTCGATGACGACCTTTTCGATGACCTCCTTGTAGTCGAACGCGGCGACGAAGCGATCGGCCGAGGAGAAGAACACCTGCCCGACGACCTGGTAGACCCGCTCGCGCCCCTCGCGCGCCGGGGTGGAGCCGACATAGAGCACTCGGCTGACCTTCTGCGCGAAGAAGAAGCCCGAGAGCAGCACCCCGACCAGCACGCCCTGGGCCAGGTCATGGGTGAAGACGGTGACGGCGACGGTGGCGAGCATAACGATGTTGGCGTCGAGCGGATGCTCACGCAGGTTCTTGAACGAGGCCCAGTTGAAGGTGCCGATCGAGACCATGATCATCACCGCGACCAGCGCCGCCATCGGGATCTGAGCGACCCACTCATTGGCGAAGACCACCATCAGCAGCAGGAAGATGCCGCTGGCCAGCGTCGAGAGCCGCCCGCGGCCGCCGGATTTCACGTTGATCACGGTCTGGCCGATCATCGCGCAGCCAGCCATGCCGCCGAAGAAGCCGGTGACCACATTGGCCGTGCCCTGGCCGACGCACTCGCGGTTCTTGTTGCTCTTGGAGTCGGTCAGGTCATCGACGATGGTGGCGGTCATCATCGACTCGAGCAGTCCGACCACCGCCAGTGTCGCCGAGACGGGCAGGATGATCTGCAGGGTCTCGAGCGTCAGCGGGATGTCCGGGATCAGGAACACCGGCAGGGTATCGGGCATCTGGCCCATGTCGCCGACGGTGCGGATGTCCAGGCCCATGTAGAGCGCCGCTGCGGTCAGCGCGACGATCGCGATCAGCGGCGACGGGATGGCCTTGGTCAGGAAGGGGAACAGGTAGATGATCGCGAGACCGGCCGCGAGCACCCCATAGACCTCCCAGGTCAGATTCGCGCCGGTGATCTCGGGCAGTTGCGCCATGAAGATCAGGATCGCGAGCGCATTGACGAAACCGGTGATCACCGAGCGCGAGACGAAGCGCATCAGATTCCCGAGCTTGAGCCAGCCGGCCAGCACCTGCAGCACACCGGTCAGTACGGTCGCGGCGAGCAGGTATTGCAGGCCATGATCGGCGACGAGATCGACCATCAGCACCGCCATCGCCGCGGTCGCCGCCGAGATCATGCCCGGCCGTCCGCCGACGAACGCGGTGACCACGGCGATGCAGAACGAGGCGTAGAGCCCGACCTTAGGGTCGACGCCGGCGATGATCGAGAAGGCGATCGCCTCCGGGATCAAGGCGAGTGCGACAACGAGTCCGGCGAGCAGGTCGTTAGGGATGTTGGAAAGCCAGTCCTTGCGAAGTGATTTCATAGCGGCAATGGAATCAGTCGCGACGGCAACGCGGCTTGCGAATAGGGTCAAGAGCCGTGGAGTACGGCTAAGACGAGGACGTCAGCATCAAGCGCGCGGCATCGCGGTGGGGTAACGGCGGGAGTCCGATGGACTCGAGTGGCGCTCGGTGCCTACATCGGCGGGGTCTCTCCAGCGGGCGGTTTGGCGGGATGTGGGCCCGCGAACGGGTCACGAGTATACAGCGAACAGCATCGGGTTTAAACGACGCCGGCCGGCTCCGAGTGCGATCGGCCAGCTCGACGCTCGCGCGGATCGTTCCGCATCACGCGCCCGGTGGCGGGTGCCAGCGCCGATCCTTTGCCCAGCGGTTCAGCCAGGCAAGGACTGAACTGCGCGGCGCAAGGCCGGCTTCGAGGTCGAGGTCCATCCGTCGCGCGATGCCCGCCAGCGAGACCTGCTCTGCGTGGCCGAAGGGCGGCTCCAGTTCCGGCGCGGTGACCCAGGAACCCTTGATGCGGTCGTTGAGATCGATGACCCAGCTCGCGGGCGGCAGATCGGCTGCCGAAAGCGCGAACACCGCCACGGTCAGGAGCGTTGCGAGCACGGCTTCCCGCTTCAGCGCAAGATGTCCAGACACCCGGCCGACGAGGTACTGCTTAAACGGCTTCCAATTGAAGTATAGGTGCACGACGCCGCTGACGACGAAGAGGCCCCCGAACATCATGTGCACCCAGGTCCACTGATCCTTGCTCAGACCGAGTAGTGACCAATTGACCCAGTAGGCGATGCGGCCATGGGGCACCACGTAGAGAACCAGCCCGGTCACCGTCAGGATCAGGAACGCCCAGGTGACGATGAAAGCCGTTAGGGAGCGAAGGGGCTGCTTGTTTGTTCTCATCGCAGAACACCTTGATGGTAGGCTCATGGGATGCCTTAGCAGCAATAGGAGGGATTGCATGCCGCAGGAACAACTCTTGGGTGAACGGTCGAGCGCGAGTGCCTCGGCCGGCGAGGAGCGCCGCGTGCTGATCCAGCCCTGTTCCTGGGAGCGCTTCGAGCAGCTCGCGGCACTGTTTCCCGATAATCATTCCGTTCGCCTGACCTTTATCGACGGGGTGCTCGAGATCATGTCACCGGTTAGCGAGCGCCACGAGCGGCACAAGCGAACGATTGGTTATTTCGTCGAAGCTTACTGCCAGCTCAAGGGGGTGCGCTATTACGGAAAGGGTGGTTTCACGCTCACGAAGCCCGGGCAAGCCGCCGGCGAACCGGATGAGTCCTATTGCTTCGGAAAGGATAAACCCGTGCCCGACCTGGTCATCGAGGTCGTCATCACCAGCGATGCCCTGAGCAAGCTACCGCTCTATCGAGCCAAAGGTATCCCTGAGGTCTGGATCTGGCGCGATGGCCGGCTGCGGATGCTCGCCCTCGGTCGCGACGGTTATGCAGAGGGCCCGGTCAGTCGGCTGTTGCCTGGCCTCGAGGCAGAAACGATCGAGCGTTGTTTGGTGATTCCCGACCAATATGACGCGGTCCAGGCGTTTCGCCGGCTGGTCGTTTAGCCGAGCCAGATGGCGCTGCAGGCGGCAGCGCTGAACGATTCGTCGGTCGCGTCCGAGGCGCCTGCCAGCGAGCCGTCGGATGCACTGCTATCCTGAGGGTTCCGCCTCGGCATTGAGGCTCGGGTCAGCCCTTTCAGCCCACAGGTCCGCCAGACAGGTCGATGAAGACGCACCGTCGCCGGAATGACCTCAGCAGCCAGAATCGCCAACCCGACCGCGGCCACCCGATCACGCAACGCGGCGCGCTCGCCGTGGGCGTTGCAGCGATGCTCGGCGGTGTCGGGCTGTTCACGCTCGGCTACGGCAACGGGTTGTCCTATCTGACCAACGACCCGACCGCTTGCATCAACTGCCACGTGATGCAGGATCACTACGATGCCTGGGTCAAGTCCAGTCACCATGGGGTGGCTGGCTGCAACGACTGCCATCTGCCCCATGACTTCATCGGCAAGTGGCTGACCAAGGCCGACAACGGCTTCTTCCATGCGCTGGCCTTCACCACCGGCGCCTTCCACGAGCCGATCCAGATCAAGGCACGCAACCAACGGGTCGCGCAGGCCGCCTGTCTGCATTGCCACCGCGCGTTCGTCGATCACTTGCTTCCGGCCGAGCCAGGCGGCGGGATGCAGCAATGCGTCCATTGCCACAGCGACGTTGGCCACGCGCAGCGGCGCTAGCGATCATAGCGTCGCGCCATCCTGGAGAATGCAAGGCTCGTCGCCGTTGTTTCCCGGCAGCTCGTTGTCGATCACGGCTTGCTGCTGATCGGCCGCAAGGCGGGCCGCAACCTATCCTGATCAGCCGATTGAGAGGTCCATGATGACGCAGCCTCCCTACGACGCCGAGCAACCCGCGCATCCGCGTGCTGAGGCTCCATGCACCGGCTCGCGCGCTGGTTCACGCACTGCTTCACGCATCGGGCCAGGCATGGGGTCAGGCATCCGGCCGGCGCGCCCGCGGCCTTTGCTCGCTTCGGGGCGGCATCGGGCGCGCCGCAGCCCGCAAGCAGGCCGCGCGCTCGTGCTCGGTCTGGTCTTCGCCGGCGCCCTGGTCGCGACGCTCATCGTGACCTACGTGCTGATCACGATGTTCACCCACAAGCAGGACGCCCGCCAGCCGTTCGTTCGGGTGGTCGAGGTCGATGAGCTGACCACCGACCCCGAGCCCTGGGGTAAGAACTGGCCGCACCAGTTCGCAGGGTGGAAATCGACCTCGGGCGGCGAATTCTACGGCGGCAGCAGCGCGATGCCGCAGAGCAAGCTCGAGACCCAGCCCTGGCTCAAGCGGCTCTATGCCGGCTACGCCTTCAGCATCGACTACCGCGAGGCGCGCGGGCATGCCTACATGCTCTACGATCAGGGCGTGACCGAGCGCGTCACCCAGAAGCCGCAGGCGGGCGCCTGTCTGCATTGCCATGCATCGATGAACGTGCTCTACCGTCGGGTTGGGCTCGAAGCCATGGGCGAAGCGGTCACCGATGACAAGCTCGCCGCCGAGTTCAATCAGCCGGCGGTGATCCGCGGCTTCAAGGAACTCAGCCAGGAGCCCTATCAGGAGGTGCTGGCGATGCTCTATGCCACGCCGGACGGCACCCCGGGCGAGAACGAGCCGGTGTTTCCGCAGGCGCCGCCCGGCGGTTTCACCGGCGAGTATGCCGGCGAGGCCATCTCCGAGGAACATGCGCGGATGCTCGGCGAGGCGCATCCGGTGAGCTGCATCGATTGCCACGACCCCGAGACCATGCAGATCCGGGTAACGCGCCCGGGTTTTCTGCTCGGCATCGCCGAGTTGGCCGCCGGCGAGGGTGCGGTGCCGCACCTGCCGAGCATCGAGCAGTGGCGCCAGGGCAACCGCAGCGAGCCCTATGACCCCAATGAGCTGGCCACACCGCAGGAGATGCGCTCGTTCGTCTGCGGTCAGTGTCACGTCGAGTACTACTGCGCCAACAAGGACACCCTGAGCTTCCCCTGGGGCCAGGGCCTGACCGCCGACGACGCCGAGGCCTATTGGGAGGCCGCGACCTTCCCGGACGGCAGCGACTTCTACGACTACCAGCACGGCGAGACCGGCGCCGAGGTGTTCAAGGTCCAGCATCCCGAGTTCGAGCTCTGGAGCCAGGGCATCCACGCCCGCAGCGGGGTGAGCTGCGCTGACTGCCACATGCCCTATGAGCGCAAGGGCGCGATGAAGGTCAGCAACCACAACGTGCGCAGCCCGATGGAGAACATCAACAGCGCTTGCCAGACCTGTCACAACGTTCCGGAGGGCGAACTGCGCACCCGGGTCGGCGCGATCCAACGCCGCACCGTGGCGCTAACCGAGCGCGCCGGCGAGGCGATGACCGCGATGCTCGATGCGATCCTGGAGGCCAAGGCCAGTGGTGCCGGCGAGACCGAGCTCGAAGCGGTCTTCGAGCTGCAGCGCAAGGCGATGTGGCGGCTCGATTACATCAGCAGCGAGAACTCCAAGGGCTTCCACGCCGATCAGGAATCGGCGCGGCTGCTCGCCGAGTCGATCGACTACAGCCGCCAGGCCCAGGCCGCCGCGCTGCGCCTGCGTGCCCCCGAGGCCCCGAGCACCGAGGCCCTGCCGACCGAGCCGGTCCAAGGTGTGACGCCGACCGGGCAGGCGCCGGTGACGAACGAGTAACGGGAGCTGGATGCGCCTTCTCGCTCAGTCGCTTCGAACCCCCGTTCACAGCGAAGTCAACCTGAGGTAGCCTCACTCGTCTGCAGCGGGCCGGGGTTCCGTTCTATCGGATCGTCGCGCCTGAAGAACGCCCCCTGGATAGGGCAGGAGAGGGGATCAGACCAAGGCAGATAGCGCGCGGCTCGCGACGAATACGGCCAGCGCCAACAGCAGTGCTGCATATACCCGCTGGACATAGACCGCATGCCGCTCCAACACTCCAAGCAATCCGGTGCGGACCATCACCAACACGACAGCTGAATACCATAGGGCGTCGATGCTCCCGATGGTGAGCACCAGCAGGGCCTTGGCCCCCAGTCCCTGATCGGGGGTGATGAAGGGCGCGAACAGCCCCAGCATGAATACCGCGAGCTTCGGGTTCAGGAAGGCGATCATGAAGCCGTCGCGGGCCGCCGCGCCGATGCCGTCATCGCTGCGCGTCCTGCCGTTCGGCGCCGGCATTTCGGCATGCTGACGGACCGCGGCACGTGCGAGAGAGAACAGATAGCCGGCTGCAGCCAGTTGCAGCAGGGCGAAGAGGGTGCGGGATGCAGTGAGCAGTGTCGCCAGTCCGGCCACCGTGAGCGCCGCGTAGAGCGCGACCGCGAGCCCATGGGCGAGGGCGGCAGCGAGCCCTGCCGGAGGCCCGCCGCTCAGCATGCTGCCGAGCACCACCGCCAGGCTTGGGCCCGGCGTCATGGCGCCAAGCAAGCAGAGCAGCGCAAGCGAGAGCCAGGCTTCGAGTAACATGTTCGTGCAACCCCGGTTCCGGCATCAGCGCCCGGCCCTGGTAGAGTAGCCGCCAATCACCATGTTGCTATCCCGTCATCTCGCGAGTCTGAGCGTACAGGTCACGGCGGTCTATCTCGCGCTCGGCCTCTTGTTGGCTGCGGCTGGCGTCTATACGATCGGCGCCTTCCAGCGTCAGCTGGGTTCGATCGGGCTGGTGAATCAGGCCGCGCAGCTGGAGCTGACGGTCGAACAGATGCATGCGCAGGGGATGAACTACTGGCAGAACGCCCCGCGTGACTATCCGACCTATTACCGCGACGTCCGACTCTACTATCAGGACCTGTTGACCCAGGTTGAGACGATCGACGCGATCGTTGCCACCTTCATGAGCGGTGACTTTCGCGGTGCACTGCCGATGTGGCTGCCGAGCTGGCTGCAACCGCATCTGGGTGCGAAGGCCGAAGCGGCGACCATTGCGCTGGAGCGCACCTGGGAGCGATGGCGCGACGAGCTGTTCGCGGCACTGGGCGATGACGAGGACGAGCCGCGCCTCGAATGGGCGGCCGAGCATGTGATCGAGGCGCATAATGGCCTGCTGGCGGCGGTCGATGCCTTCGCGGCCGCCCTACGCGAATGGGCGGAGCGCGAGTACCGAGTGATGATGCACGGTACGCTCATTGTTGCCGGCGTCACGCTGTTGATCGCGGTCTTGCTGTTCGCATTGCTGCGCTGGAAGTTGCTGAGGCCGTTGCGACGCACCACGGCCGGGTTCCAGCGCGTGGCCGACGGCGACTTCGGTCATCGGCTGCCGGTTGCTGGCACCACGGAGACCCAGGACCTGACCGCCAGCTTCAATCGCCTCTCGGAACGGCTCGATCTGCTGTATCGGCTGATCCAGGGGCTGCAGCAGGGACAGGAGCTGGATCAGCTGATGGGGTTGCTCAACACCGAATTCCGGCCGCTGCTCGGCTGCGACTGGAGCGGTCTGTTGTTCATCGACGAGCGCCGCGCCAACGCCCGCGTCGAGACCAGCTGGCTCGATGGTGCACCGCAGCCCGGTGATCAGCGCCGCTATCGGCTCAAGGGGACTCTGCTCGAGCAGGTTCTGGCCGAGGAGGCACCGCTACACGTGAACAGGATGGTCGAGTGCGCGCGAGAGAATCCGGCCTATGAGCTGCTGCACCACCTGGTTGCGCTGGGGATGCAGGATGCGATCTTCCTGCCGTTGACGCCCCAGACCCAGACCCCGGTGCCTGCGGTGGTGGTCTTTGCGACCCGTGATCCGGATGGCTTCGGCGGCGCCCGGCGGCGTCTGCTCGGCAACATCGCCCAACTGCTCACCCAGGGCGTCGGACGCACGGCGCGCCTGGCCGAGCAGACCCGGCTAGCCGCCATCGGGGAGTTCGCCTCCGGCATCGCCCATGAGCTGCGCTCGCCGTTGACGACCATCGCCATGGCACTCGGCTATCTGGCCGAGCACGAGCGGGAGCCGCGGGCCAAGCGTCGCGTCGATCTGGCCGTGGGCGAGGCCGAGCGCATGCGTCGGCTGCTGGACGATATCCTGCTCTATGCCAAGCCGCTGAGCTTGGAGCTGCGTCCGCTGGAGCTCGGGGCGTTGCTGGGCGAGCATGTCGCCGCAGCCGCTGAGCGTCACCGCGCGCATCGCATCGAGCTCGAGCGAGCGTCTGCCCCTCGTGAGGTCATGGCCGACCGGGATCGGCTGCGGCAGGTGCTGACCAACCTGACCGACAACGCCTGCGAGGCGGCACCCGAGGGGAGTGTGATCCGCTGGCGTCTCGGCGATCTGGGAGCCGATGACGAGCGCGGGGAGGTGCGGCTTTCAGTGCACAATCAGGGCGAACCGATCCCGTCGGAGCTCCTGCCGCGCCTCACCGAGCCGTTCTTCAGCACGAAATCGACCGGCACAGGTCTGGGGCTGGCCATCGTACGGCGGCTGGTCGAGCAGCATGGCGGTCGGCTTGCAATTCGCTCGAGCGTGGAGGCGGGCACGACGATCGAGATCGACCTGCCGCGCTGGACCGATTGAAGCGCCGCTGCTTGCGGGCGGCCGGTAGACTTGGGAAGGGGCGGCCGAGTGCAGGCTGCTAGGAGGTCCATACCGATGGCTACTGAGAGAACCGCGCTGCGCAGCTACGCGACACCGGCGAACCTGCTCACCTTCTCGCGCCTGATCTTCCTGCCGGCGAACGGGGACATCGGCACCAGCCTCAGTGCTAACAGATCGGTCGCGTCGCCCTTGCTGTACCAGCCAGCGCTCGCAGCGGAGTCATCGTGGGGCGGTTCGACGATGGCGCAAGTGCGACCTCAACGATCGGGTACCTGCAACCCGTACTTCTCGATCTTGCGATCCAGCGCGGGCCGGGAGATCCCGAGGATCTCGCAGGTGTGGCCTTTATGGCCATTGGTATGGGCGAGCACCCGTTGGATGTGCTCGGCGGCCACCTCGTCGAGACTGCGCAGTGCCAGGGTCGCGTCGGCCGCAGCAGCGCCCGGGTGAGGGCCGGCAGCGGAGCCGGGCGCGCGTTCGCTGCTGCCGACATGACCGGCGCGAATGCTGGTGGCATCATCACCACCCCGCGCCTCGTCCGCGAGCGCGAGCAGCTCCGGTGTAATCGTGTGATGACGGGCCTGCAACAGCGCCTGGGTCAGCAGGTTCTCGAGCTCGCGGACATTGCCCGGCCAGTCGTGCGCGCTGAGGCGCTGCAGCGCTTGATCGGTAATGCGTGGGCAGGGACGCTCGAGCCGCTCGGCGATGCGGGCGAGCAGCCCATTGACGAGGAGCGGAATATCTTCGAGGCGCTCACGCAGCGGCGGCATCCGGATCTGGATCACGTTCAGCCGGTAGACCAGGTCCTCGCGAAAACGACCGGCTGCGGCCTCGGTGAGAAGGTCACGATTGGTGGCGGCGATCACGCGCGCATCGGTGCTGATCGGCTCGCTTCCGCCGACGCGCTCGAAGACCCGCTCCTGCAAGGCGCGCAGCAGCTTTGCTTGCAGGTTGGGCGCGAGCTCGCCGATCTCGTCGAGGAACAGGGTGCCGTCGCTCGCCTGCTCGAAACGACCTGGTTTGCGGGTATGCGCCCCGGTGAAGGCGCCTTTTTCGTGGCCGAACAGCTCGCTCTCGAGCAAGGTATCGACGATCGCGGCGCAGTTGACGGCGATGAAGGGTCCGCTGCGGCCACTATGCTGATGGATCAGCCGTGCGACGACCTCCTTGCCGGTGCCGGACTCGCCGCTGATGAGCACCGTGGCGTTGCTGCGCGCGCTGCGGGCGATCGCCTTACTCACGGTCAGCATCGCGTCACTGCGTCCAATCAGGTCGCGCGGGGCCTCGGCGGTCGGCGTCGTATCGGGCTGCGCGCCGGCGGCGTCATCGACTGCGGCCTCGCGCTCGCGCAATAGCCGCTCGACCGTCTGTTGCAGCTCGTCGGTGTTGATCGGCTTGTGGACGAAATCGGCGGCGCCGTTCTGGATCGCCTCGATCGCGAGCTCAAGATCGTGCTTACCGGTCATCATCAGGATCGGCAGCGTCGGGTCGGCCTCGAGCAACGAGCCGATCAGCTCGCTGCCTAGTCCGTCCGGCAGCTGCTGATCGAGCAGAATAAGGTCGACCCGGCCTGAGCCAGATAGGGAGCCAGAGTCGGAGCCGGCTGCCTGCAGTATCTCCAGTCCGCTTTGGGCGCGATCGGCGCGGAACACCTCAAAGCCCAGATCCTCGAAATGCATCTCGAGCATCTGGCTGAGGGCCGAGTCGTCCTCGATGATGAGCAATCGGCGGGTCATCGCGGATCTTCTCGTCTCGACGACTGCTGCATCGCCTCGGGATCAGCGGCTTGGTCGGACTCGCTGGTGTGATCGATGCCAGCGCGCTCGGGGTACTCCTGGATCAAGGCGCGATAGAGGCTTGCCTCAATCTCCAGCGCGCGCTGCAGCGCCTGCGCGCAGGTCGTGCAGACTTCGGCATGCGCACGGAAGTCGGCATCCTGCTGCTGCGGATCGATCAGGAGCTGACGACGAAAGGCGAGACAGTTCAAATCCGGAGGTCCTCGGCATGAATGAGAGGGTGCAGCTCATCAGGATTGACCGCATGAGCGCGGCCGATCTTTCACTCTACAACAGCGATGAGCTGAGCCGCTGCTCGCCGAAGGTGCATCATCTAACCGACTGGACCGGGGTGACGAAACCATCCGGCTTTAGCGCTAGCACCGAGGTTTGGGCGCCTTGGAGGAGGTCCTCGGCCGTGGTGCCGATGAAGAGGCCCGGCTCGCGCGGTCGGCTCAGCGTGGCAAGCACGATCAGGTCGCTGTGCAGCGCCTCGGCCTGGGCGAGCACCTGCGACGCGGGCTCTCCACGCAAGAGGTGCAGGTTCTCATCGTTGATGTGCTGGCGGTAGTCGTTGACGGCCTCCTGCAGTGCCAAGGTATGGCGCTGCTCCAAGTGGGCGATCGCATCGGTGAGGTGCGAGTCGCCCGATGTACCGGTTCGCTCCGGGGCTCGCTCCGGCAGAAGATCAGCGAAGCGCGGCTGGAACGCGTGAGCGATGTCGAGCCTCGCGTCGTTCTGCTCCTTGACGGCGACTGCGCTGTCCAGTATCCGCTGGTTCAGCCTCGTCGCCGCAGGCTGCATTGCGTCGATGCTGGCGAGGATACGCCGGCAGCGCGGTGCTGTTTCGGATACCCCGGAATCAGAGGTCTCGGGCTGTGCCGGCTCGCGGTCGATCCAGATCGGGCATGGACATTTGCGCAGCAGGTGCATGTCGGTGCTCGCGAACAGGTTGCGGCCGGGACGGGCGCGCGCCGGCTTCAGGACCAGATCGTGGCCGTCGCGCAGCACTGCCTGGATCACCTCGATGAAGGGCGTCCCGATGGTCACGCGCAGCCGAGGCGACGGCGAGCTTACCCAGTCCTCGGCCAGATGGGTCAGCGCCGCATAGCGCTGCTCACTCTGCTGGACATCGTCGCCGAGCCCGAAGCGCTTGACCAGATCGGCGCTGAAGCCGGACTCGATGGTGACGTCCATCAGCGTCAGTCGCGCCCCATGATGCCGGGCCAGGGCTACCGCGCGGCGGAAGGCCCGCGTCGGGCCGAACTCGCCATCGGCAAAGTAGAGGATGTGCTCGAGCGCTTGCATGCTTGCCTCCTGGAGCGGCGCGCTGCCTGCGGCCGCTGATCTGTCATCCAATGCGAAAAGGTTGCCGCCGGGGCGGGTGCGTGCCGGCTTCGGCAACGGGTCGTGGCCGTTGCTTTGTCCTTCGATCTTTGATCCGGCTTAGGCGGCCGGCTGCTCGGTGCAGGTGAGCGCCGAGGAGCCGAGCCAGAAGTCCAGGCGCTTGTCGAGGAACTCGTCCCAGCGCATGTAGTGTGAGCCGTCGCAGGAGAAGTTGAGCGAGACGATCCCGTTCATGATGTTGAGCGAGCCCGAGCGCAGATAGATGTTCTCGTCCATCACGCGCAGCTCGCGGAACTGGTCGAACACGGCCTTGACGCGTTCGGCCGGGATCGCCGCCTCGTGCGGGTAGGTGCGCTGCGGATACGCCAGGCAGATCGCCGGGTCGCTCAGGTCCTCGTAATCGAGTACCCGGAAATGGTACGGGTCGTCCAGGAGCCAGAGCGTCGCGCGCGAGCTCGAGAAATGCAGCTTGCCGTGGAAGACGCCGTGGGACCGCATCAGCTCGGCGATCAGGTCCAGGATCTCGTCGATGCGCGCGTCCATCAGGCTGTCGACCCGTTGCTGATAGAACAGGGCGCCGCGGATCGCCGGATCGCCCTTGAGCTGCAGCCACTGATCCGACTGGCGGTAGAGCTCGCGTGTCAGCGGCAGGTCGCGCAGGTCGAAGTCGGCGCCGAGGTAGCCGAGCAGCGTGCCGTCGTCGCGCGTGAGTCGCTGCACTGCGGTCAGCGACGGGCGCCGGTTGTTGCGGCTGAGATAGGCCGACGACAGCGAGAAGGCGGCGCCGGCGATGGCGTCGGCCATGTACGGCCGGGTTGTGCGGTCGCGGCCGAAGTGCTCCGGCAGCAGGCCGCCGCGCGAGACATTGGCGGTGATCTGCCGGGCCTCGTGGTCGAGCAGGTAGAGGTACTTGCAGTACGGCAGTCTCTCCATCGCCTTGCTCAAAGACTGCTCCAATGCGCTGCGATCGCCCCATGCGTCGCGGCACGCTGTCTCGAGCCGGGACAGGGCGTCCGATAGCCGCGCGTGCAGGAGCATGCGCTGGCGGGCAATGGCGGTTTGTAGGGCCTCGCTCATGGTCTTGCTCTCTTCTGATTGCGACGCAAAATGCGCTCGGATTGGGATCGATACGCGCTCGAATTGGGATGAATGCCGTGCTGGCCATCCTTGGCCAGTGCAACCTCTCTGGTGCATCACGTCAGCAATACCGAGACCGTCTTTCTGCCATCTGGCGCTCAGCGCTGTAGGAGCCCGCTTGCGGGCGACCTCTCAGCTCCTACCTCATGACCATTGCGGGCAGCGACAATCGGTATCGGGATTTCCATTGTCTTGCACGAGCGACGAACCGGCTCAGTGACTTGGTACCGCCTGCCAGCCCTCGTGCGGGATGCGCTGCTGGATACCGCCCTCATCGTCCATCCGGAATAGGTGCAGCCAGCCGTTGTCGAGCATCTCCTGCACCAGCTGGTGCTTGGCGATGATGTCGTCGATCGGCGCCTGCGGCGCCTGCAGATAGACGCTCAAACGCATCGGCTCGTGCACCCAGCGCTTGCCGTCGTGCAATGACTGCATCGGCAGGCCGACGCGCAGGTCGCCGGCGTTGCCCTCGAGCACGCCGATCGCGCCGCCGACGACGTTGTGCAGCACCTTGTTGCCGCTGCCGAAGCGCCGGTTGTCGGTGGTCGAGCCGTAGTACTGGAGGTTGATCCAGGCCGCGACCACCATCGGCGCGGTCATGATCAGCTCGAGCACACCGAAGCCGGTGTCGCCGGTCCAGTCGTAGTCGTGCAGGAAGGTCCGACCGCCGAGATCGAGCCCCCGGGTGCGCTCGCGTGGTGCGGCGATGAAGGCTGCGCAGCCAGCCAGGCCCCATTCCGGGCGCACCTGCGACCAGTCGCGGCTGCGCTGGCGGATGTTGGCGTTGATCGCCTGACGCGAACGATGCTCGAGCCCGAGCAGCGCCGAGCGCGATAGCCGCGTCAGCTCGCCAGCCTGCTGCAGCCAGCTGCGCAGCTGCGCCAGCTCCTCGGCGTACTCGCCCGGCAGCACCTCGGTGTCGTAGAGCCGGATCTCGTCGACACAGGTGTCGTGCTGCGCGCCGATGAACCAGGTGTCGTCCGGGATGCGGATGCCGCGCTCGGCGACGCCCTCACGCACCTTGGCATCGTTGAGCAGCGCCGCGCCGACGCGTGCGCTCGCCTCGCCGGTCATGCCGCCGCAGGCGCCGCAGTCGAGGCCGGTTGCGTGCGGGTTGTTGACCACGGTGCTGCCGTGGCCGACCAGGAGCACCAGACGGGCGAAGTTGTCGGTCATCGACATCGCCCGCAGGATGCCCTCGGCCAGGTCGACGCGCTCGGCCTCCGGGATGCCAATTGTTCCCGCGCCGGGAGCCTGAGCCGGGGACTCGGCGTCTTTCCGGTCAGGTATCGCACCCTGCGCTTGGCCGTGATCGTGCTGATGCTGATGGACATGCCCATGCGCCGAGCCATCTGCT
The DNA here is from genome assembly GCA_009908845.1 of Gammaproteobacteria bacterium. Taxonomy (GTDB): domain Bacteria; phylum Pseudomonadota; class Gammaproteobacteria; order Chromatiales; family Chromatiaceae; genus Lamprobacter. Next base: position 27,396 of record JAAAOQ010000076.1, on the reverse strand, counting down.
GAGCCATGCGACGAGCCAAGCGTCACCAGGCCATCTCTGGAACAGGCGCCGTGGTTGGGCCCATCCAGGCTCGGGCCGACGCGCTGCTGCTGCGGCGCGTCCAGGTGCAGGTCGTCGGGTGCCGCGACCGGCCGCCCCCAGCCGAAGCTGTCGGCGATGATCTTCGGGGCGTAGAGCAGCAGACCCGCGGCCTCGACGAACGAGAAGCAGGACGAGGCCCCCATCTTGAACGCCTTCCAGGACTTGCTGATCCCGGTGCGCCGGCGCTGCGTCTCCAGCGCCTGCTCGGCCTCGTCGCGGTCGGCGTCATGGACCTCGGAGCAGACCCGATACTTCGGCGTCAGCAGCACCGGCATGTGCGAGCGCGGCTCGACCGCGCCGAACGGCACATGCTCGATCGGCACGCCGAAGAAACCGGCGAAGCCGAGCGTCTGTGCCTTCGGGCAGATGGTCTCGAACGAGCGACGCATGACCTCGGAGCGCACGTCGATGCAGAACGCGGCCTGGATCACCGGGCGTTGGGTGCTCGGGCGTTCGCCGTTCGCGCCATTTGTATCAGCCCCGTTGCGCAGGTCCGCCATCAGCTGGCGCTGGTAGCTGAGCTCGAACGCGGTCAGCAGGATATGCTCGATGTGCTGCGGCTCCGGTGTCGGCTTGGCGGCCGGCTTGCCGCGGCTCAGGCGCTTGCAGACCTGGCGCCAGCGCTTGTTGAGCTCTGGGCTGGCCTTGTGCTCGTAGACCAGCACGTCCCAGGCGAGGCGGATCGCCAGCAACTCGACGATGGTCTCGTCCTCGCCGCCGGCCAGCTCCTGCTCCCAGCGTAGCAGTCGGGTCCAGGCCGCCCAGCCGCCGATGTCCATCAGCGCTGCGTGCATGTAGTCGAGCGCGGCGCCCGCCGGGATGCCGAGGCGGCGGATGGCCGACTCGATACAGTCGCGCGGCGACTCCGGCAAGGCCTTGACCCGGGCACGCATCCCACCTTGGCCCATCATCGTGGTGCTGTAGTCCATGGCGGCGAAGCGGCGCCACGACTCGTAGAGCGACACCCCCTGCCAGGGCCGCTTCCAGGTCGCCTGGCCCATGTCGAAATAGGCCGCGCAGTGATGGCTGATGCGCTCGACGACGAAGCTCGACCAGTCGTCGGCGTCGAGCTCATCGAGCACCGAGGTCAGCAGTGGGACCTGTGCAGATAGGGGTGCCGACAGGGGCGCGGCCTGGGGTGCTGCCTGAGGTGCAGCAGGGGACGCCGACGCCGGCTTTGCGTCGACCGCCGCGGCCTGGCGCAGGTCGGCGGCGCTGAGGTCGCTGCCGCAGCGCGCCGCGGCTGCATTGAGATCCTCGTCGGTGATCCGTCCGGCCTCGATCTGCTCGCGATAGTAGCTCCGCGGCATGTACATCCGCGCCCCGGCGATGCGCCGCATCGTTTCGGCCGCCTGCTCGAAGCGCTGATCACGCAGCCCGTGAAACGGATTCACGGCGACGAAGCGATCGAGCGGCCAGACCGGCGCGATGCGGTTGCAGGCGGCGTCGATCTGCTCCGGCAATGGTGCTGGCGTCGGGTCGGGCGGGTTCGCCGGGGCTGTGGACAGCGATGGGATGCCGTCGGGGTCGGTGCCGACCGGCTGGCGCTCGAGGGTCTGATCGTCGATGCGATTGTCTTGCATGTTCATCGGTCGTACTCCTCGCGGTTCGAGCTCGCGATAGGGTTTAGGCCAGCGCTTGCGCGGGCTCGCGGCGGATGGGCCAGAGGCGGTTGATCAGGCGGGTCACCAGGATGTCGACGTAGAGACCGTTGTAGAGGTGCATCTGGATGGCCAGCCGGGTCGGCCCCTGGATGCGGGTGAACAGGTGTTGCAAGGTGATCAGACCAATGAACACCGCGATCACCGCTAGGCTAAGCCCGAGATCGAAGGCGTTGAAGCCGGCCTCGACGGGGGTGATGCTGCCGGCGATCGCATGCTCGAAGGCGGTATGCAGACCGAAGTAGGCGATGCAGACGAAAGCGCCGATCGCGGTCGCCCGCAGCAGCAGCTTGGCATTGTCCTCGAGCACGAGCGCCTGCAGCAGCAGCTGGGCGACGGCGATGGCGACGATGGCGCCGGTCACGATCAGGGCCGGTTGATGGGTCGGGTCGATGCCGAACGCGAAGCCGGCGATCAGCGCCATCAACAGCGCGCCCTGGAAGGCCACCAGCCAGTGCCAGGCCTGCGGGGCGCCGGCGTTGAACTTGAGCGCCGGGGCGCGGAAGCCGTCGACGCTGCTGCCGGAGGCGAGGAACGCGTGGGCCTTGTAGAGCGAGTGCGCGACCAGGTGCAGCAGCGCCAGGCTGTAGAGCCCGAGACCGGCCTCGAGCAGCATGAAGCCCATCTGCGCCGAGGTCGACCAGGCCAACGAGACCTTGATGCTGGTCTGGGTCAGCATCACCAGCGACGCGATCGCGAGGGTCGTGAGGCCGATGATCGCGAGGCCGTCCAGCGCGGACCCGGACGCCGACATGATCGGGCTCATTCGGATCACCAGGAAGGCGCCGGCGTTGACGATACCGGCGTGCAGCAGTGCCGAGACGGGCGTCGGCGCCTCCATCACCTGCAGGATCCAGCCATGGAACGGGAACTGCGCGCACTTGAGCGCGGCGCTGATCACCACCAACCAAGCGGCCCATTGCAGCGCGGCCGGCAGCGGCCCCTCAAGCCCGGCCATCGCAGCGTAGACCGACTCGAAATCGAGCGTGTGCAAGGTGCCGCCGATCAGGAGCACTGCGATCAACAGGCTGGCATCACCGATGCGGCTGAACACGAACTTCTTGTGCGCGGCCATCAAAGCCGCCGGGCGCTCCGGATAGAACACCAGCAGCCGATGCAGGCAGAGGCTGGTCGCCATCCAGGCCAGCGCGAACATCAGCAGGTTGCTGGAGACGATCAGGGTGAGGATCGACGCCAGGGTCATCAGCATCCACTTGTGGAAATGCCCCTCGCGCGTCTCGCCTGCCATATAGTTGCGCGAATAGGTTGAGACGATGGCGCCGACCAGCGACACCAGGGCAAGCATGATCACGGTCACGCCGTTGACCAGTACGCCGATGGCGAAATCGCCAATGCCGAATGGTAGAGCGATCGAGATGAAGGTCGTGGTCTCGGTCGGGCCAAAGCCATGGCCGATGAGCGCGATCACAGCGAAGGCGAACGCCAGCCAGGCGACACTGTTGGCCGCGCGAGCCATCAGTGCGCCGTGGCGATCAGCGACGTTGCTGGGCAGCGACGCTGCGAGCCACAGCGAGAGCGGTGCCGCGACCGCGGCGGTGGTGACGAATGTCGATGACATCTGCTCCTCCCGGGTCAACGCCCTTGGTTTCGGATGCAGCCCCTTGACGTCGGGTGCAGCTCTAACCTAGCGCCGAGCTCGGGAAATAAAAATTCTATGGTTTCGATTAAATACATCAATATTATCTATGGAAGAGTCATCCGACACCCCTGTCCGTCGATCCCAGCCATCCGGCGTCGTCAATGTCGGTGGTGAGCTTTGGTTGAGCGTCGGTGAGGTGGCCTTTCTCGGCGAGGCGCGGATTGCGCTGCTGGAGCAGATCGCCGCGCAAGGCTCGATCACGCGCGCGGCGAAGGCGGCCGGGATGAGCTACAAGGCGGCCTGGGACGCGGTCGACGCGATGAACAATCTGGCACCAAAGCCAGTGGTCGCGACCGCCACCGGCGGCCGGGGCGGCGGTGGCGCTCGGCTCACTGCCGAGGGTCGGCGGCTGATCGATGCGTACCGCACCATCGCCGTCGAGTACCAGCGGTTCCTGGACAACCTGAATGCGGCGCTCGGTGATCCGCAGGCATCGCTGGAGGTGCTGCGGCGGCTGGCATTGCGCACCAGCGCGCGCAATCAGTTCATCGGCCGCATCGTCTCGGTCACCGTGCGCACCGTCGATGCCGAGGTCGAGATCGCGATCCAAGGCGACCAGCGCATCGTCGCTGGTCTCACCAATGAGAGTGTCGAGCAGCTCGGGCTACGTCCGGGCCGGCGGGTCTGGGCGCTGGTCAAGGCGGTGGCGGTCAGCGTGCAGCGCGAGCCGGTTGCGGCCGCGGCTGCCGGAGCTCGCACCAATCAGCTCTGCGGGGTCGCGCAGCGCATCGTCCGCGGCGATGGGCCGGTCGAGGTCTCGGTGGCGCTCGGCGCAGGGGTGACGGTGCGGGGCGTCACCGCCACCGATGAGCTGGAAGCGCTAGGAATCCAGGAAGGCGGCCCGACCTGCGCTGTCTTTCCGGCGTCGAGCGTGATCGTCGGCGTCGACGATTGAATGCGATTGAACGTTGCAACGCCGCTGGTCGGCACCGAGGCTTGACGTGTGCGCTTGTGGTTGTTGCGGCCTAAATCTACAGTTGCGCATCAAGTGGCTGCAGAAATTCAACTAATCCAAGTGGTTGCTCCATCTGTGCAGTGATCACCTACCGTTATTAGTTCAATCATGCCCGAAATATGCCGGTTCTACGGTATCGTGATTCGGATGTTTCTCATCGACCGAGAGTATCCTCCGAGGCACATCCACATCAAGTATGGTGACCATGTTGCTGTCATGGAGCTCCAGAACCTCAACATCATCGAGGGCCGAATCCCGAAGAGGTGCCGGCAGCTCGTAAGGGAATGGGCAGAAGCGCATCAACAAGAGCTCATCGAGATGTGGGACTCGCAAGATTTTCATCGCATCGAGCCCCTTGAGTGAAAATGAAACTTTTACAGTTCAAGAACTTAGCCGGTTTCGAGTTCTCGCTGACTTTCGAGAACGGCAAGACGGCGAACGTCGACCTCGAGCCCCTGATCGGACGCTATTTGTCCACTGAGGAACTCGGTTCTGCGGAGATCGATCTGGATTGGGGTTGCTTGCAGTTCGCAGGCGGAAGCGTCGATATCGAGCCAAAGACGCTTTATCGGTTCGCGTTCGGTGAGTCCAACGTTCAAGCGGCCTGAGGCGAGGCGAGTCTACCGTCCTCACTGGACGCTCAATACCTCTGTGGCTGTTGTCGAGAAGCGCACCTGCACATCACGCGGCGAGGCAAGGTGCGGTGCCGTGGTAACCAGCAGGCGGGCACCGGCGCGGGCGTAGGACTCGGCGTTCTTGGCATGAATGCCGCCAGCGGCGCCGATCACAGCCCTTGAGCCGCGCTCGGCGAGTGCCGCGACGGTCTCGGCAACCTGCTCGGGACTGAACTTCTCGAGCTGCAGCACATCCGTGTCGGCCCAGCGCAGCGCCTCCTCGGGCGAGCCGACCTCGACCACAACCCGTTTCTCCGGACACTGCCGGCGCAGCCGGGCGAGCGTCTCGGCCGGTGCCTCATCGTCGAGGAACTGCCGGTGCTCGGCGAAGATCAGCAAGGTCTCGGACAGCCCATTGCGGTGCATCACCGCGCCACCGGCCTTGAACGCCTTGACCGCAAGCCGGCGATTGCCAGGCACGTTCTTGCGGGTGCCGGCGACCATCGCATCCGGATCACCACGGCGGGCGGCCGCGACGATGGCGGCGGCACTGCTGGCGATACCGCCGCACCATTCCATCAGCGTCTGCGCCGTCTTCCAGCCGCGATGCAGTGCGTCGGCGCGCCCCTGTGCCTCGAGCAGCAGCGTCTCCGGCGCGGCCTCGACGCCAGAGGCAACGTGCGCCTCGGCTTCGGCACCGCAGAGCGCGAACATCCGCGCCGCCTCCTCGACGCCGCAGACGACCATCGGATCGCGGGCGAAGAAACGGATGCTGCCGCGCTTGGCGCCGATCCCGAGGGACTCGGTGGTGAGATCGCCGAACGGGACGTCTTCGGCAAGCAGTTGGTGCAATGCGTCGTCGCTGAGTATCGGAGGAGTCAAGTCAGTCATGGTCTGCATCGATGGGTCGAATGTCGGGGATGGGACGTGATCCCGGATCAAGAGTGTCACGAAGATGCCAATGGGAGCGATCAGCGATCGGTCGATAAGGGATCACTGGACGTCACTGGAGGAGCACTGCGGCGGGACGCACCGTTGTTGCGCACCGCGCGCCGCCCCAGTCGAGGTCTCGCTATAGTTCAATGCATATGACGCGCTCATTCTGGCACGCCGAGGATCACAAGCGGCGCCTTGACGACAGCGGTCGCAGCGGCGCCTTCCGCGAGCCCCAATGCATCGCAGGCGGCATGGGTGATGGTGGCATGGACAAGCTCGCCGGATGGCAGGCTGATGCTGACCTCGGCATGGATCGGCCCCTTTTCCAAGGCGGTGATCTTGCCGGCAAGGCTGTTGCGGGCCGAGAGTCTTACCCCGGAGCCCTCGGTCATCACCAGCACCGAGGACGCCTTGATCAGGGCGACAGCCTCAGATCCTGGTTCTAGATTCAGGGACTTAATGGATTCATTGGTCACGATCGCGACGATTTGCTCGCCGCCCTTCAGCGTGACGGTCACTTCGGCATTGACGGCGCCTAGGGTGATCGACGCGACTTTGCCGCGAAACTGATTACGGGCACTGATCTTCATACTGATTCCTGATGAGCACTTGTGGTGTTGGATGACGGCGCACCTGTCCGCGCGCCCAAGACCGGATCTTCGCGGTCGCCGGGGGAGCGAAAGAGGCCGCAGCGAGAACTCGGCATGCAGACTGCATACCAGTCCGGTGCTCGTGAGGCGTTATAGGAATCTGTATATTGCGTTATCGCAATCGCTGCCCGCTGAGGACCGAGCCTCGGGCCGGCAGTAGACCCTCAACCTCAAATCCCTTTGATCCCGTCTGATCAGGAGTCAGTCTTATGCCCCGTATACGTCTGTTATTGCTCGCCCTCGGCCTGGCTGCGGCCGTAAGTGTTTGCGCCGAGGAGGCCCAGATCGCCGTCGCGGCCAACTTCACCGCACCGATGAAGGCGATCATCGCGCTCTTCGAGGACGACACCGGTCATAGCGTCAAGGTCTCCTTCGGCTCCACGGGCAAGCTGTATGCCCAGATCAAGAACGGGGCGCCCTTCGAGGCGCTCTTGGCGGCCGACCAGAGACGTCCCGAGCTGTTGGAAGAGGAGGGCGTTGGTGTGCCTGGATCACGCTTCACCTATGCGATTGGCAGCCTGGCGCTCTGGTCCGCCGATGCCGAGAAGGTCGAGGACGGCCCGGCGCTATTGGAATCCGGTGACTTCAACAAGCTTTCTATCGCCAACCCGAAGCTCGCCCCCTATGGCGAGGCCGCCGTCGAAACCCTCGAGGCGCTTGGCCAGAAGGCTGAGGTCGAGCCCAAGCTCGTGATGGGCGAGAATATCGCCCAGACCTATCAGTTCATTGATACCGGCAATGCCGACATCGGCTTCGTTGCCCTGTCGCAGGTGATGAAGGACGGCGAGATCGTCAAAGGCTCTGGTTGGATCGTGCCCAGTGAGATGCATGCACCGATCAATCAGGATGCCCTGATCCTGAACAGCGGCAAGGACAACCCGGCGGTGACCGAGCTGTTCGCCTACCTGCAGGGCGAGAAGGCCGAGGCGATCATCCACGACTTCGGTTACGAGACCGAGTGAGATGCAGCGTCGCGGTACCTACGGATTCGCTGCCGGTGGCCTCATTGGCAGCTTGGGTGGTCTGATCGGGCTCGGTGGGGCGGAGTTTCGTCTCCCGGTGCTCGTCGGCCTGTTTCGGTTACCAACCCTGGAGGCGGTGATCTTCAACAAGGCGATGAGCCTGGCTGTGGTTGCCGCGGCGCTGTTGTTTCGTCTGCCCGAGGTGCCGGCGAATGCGATGCTCGCCAACTGGGCCATCGCGGTCAATCTGCTGGCCGGCAGTTTGATCGGGGCCTGGTGGGCGGCCGGTCATGCCATGACCCTGCCGCGCGTCTGGCTGGATCGGGTGATCCTGGTCTTGCTTGTCGCGCTGGCCGGCGTGATGCTGACCGAGGCCGCCATCGGACTCCACGACGGCTCGGCACCCCTGATTGCGAACCCCGTGGCCCGCTGGGTCGCGGGGCTGGTCGCGGGCTTCGGCATCGGCATGGTCGCGGCCCTGCTCGGTATCGGGCTCTTGATCTCAGCGATCAAAGTCTTCAAACGCGCCATCAAGGATGATACCCATGTGGCTCACTGAAACCGATCTTGAGGCCATCTGGCTGACGCTACGTCTGGCGACGGTCACCACCCTGATCCTGTTCATCGTCGCGACTCCCGTCGCCTGGTGGCTGGCGCGCACCCGTTCGCGCTGGAAAGGGCCGATTGGCGCCGTGGTCGCCCTGCCCCTGGTGCTGCCGCCCTCGGTGCTGGGCTTCTACCTGCTGGTGGCCATGGGGCCGAATGGTCCGGTGGGGCAGCTGACCCAAAGCCTCGGAATCGGGCTGTTGCCCTTTACCTTCTGGGGGCTTGTGGTGGCCTCGGTATTCTACTCCTTTCCGTTCATGGTGCAGCCGGTGCAGAACGCCTTTGAGTCCATTGGTGATCGTCCGCTGGAGGCCGCCGCGACCCTGCGTGCCTCACCATTGGATCGTTTCTTCAGCGTCGCGCTGCCGCTGTCGCTGCCCGGCTTCGTCACCGCCGGCATCCTGACCTTTGCGCACACCGTCGGCGAGTTTGGCGTGGTGCTGATGATCGGCGGCAACATCCCGGGCGTGACGCGGGTCGCCTCGGTGCAGATCTACGATTACGTCGAGGCACTGGAATACGGCAACGCCCACCGGCTCGCGGCGGTCATGTTGGTGTTCTCGTTTCTCGTGCTGCTGGCGCTGTATGTCTGGAATCCGGGGGCGAAGAAGCGATGAACGCGCTGGAAACGAACACCAAAACCCGCACAGCCGCTGGCGACCGCCCCGGAATGCTCCCGCAGATCGAGGCCCGTTTCCGGGTCGCCTGGCCGGGCTTCACGCTGGATGTCGACGAGCGGCTGCCCGCACGCGGCGTGACGGCCCTGTTCGGCCATTCCGGCTCCGGCAAGACCACGCTGCTGCGCTGTATCGCCGGGCTCGAGCATGCCGCCGAAGGCCGCATCCAGTTCAACGGCGAGGTCTGGCAGGACGCCGAGACCTGGGTGCCGACCCATCGTCGACCGATCGGTTACGTGTTCCAGGAAGCGAGCCTGTTCCCGCACCTGAGCGTGCTCGGGAATCTGAGTTATGGCCAAAAGCGCAGTCAGAAGCTCAATCAGCAAAGGGCCGCGGCGCAGGACCCTCGCAAGGCCCGCTTCAGCCTCGAGCATGCGATCGAGCTGCTCGGGATTGGCCACCTGCTCAAGCGCCGGCCAGCGGCGCTCTCCGGCGGCGAGCGTCAGCGCGTCAGCATCGCCCGCGCCCTGGCGGTGAGCCCGCGGCTGCTGTTGATGGACGAGCCGCTCGCGGCGCTCGATCTGGCACGCAAGCAGGAGATCCTGCCGTACCTGGAACGGCTGCACGATGATCTTGCGATCCCGGTGCTCTATGTCAGCCATGCACCGGACGAGGTGGCCCGGCTCGCCGACCATCTGGTGACCATGGATGGCGGCCGGGTGCAGGCGAGCGGCCCGATCAATGCGGTGCTGTCGCGGCTCGACCTGCCGATCCGGCTCGGCGAGGACGCTGGCGTCGTCTTGGACGGCGAGGTGGCCGAGCGCGACGAGCGCTGGCACCTGCTGCGCATCGCCTGCTGCAGCACGAGCCTCTGGGTGCGCGACAGCGGCGCCGCGATCGGCGACCACGCCCGCATCCGCATCCTCGCGCGGGATGTCAGCATCGCCCAGGCGCCGAGTCGCGGCACCAGCATCCTCAACAGCCTGCCCGCGCGCGTTCTCTCGCTTGGCAACGATGCCCATCCGGCGCTGGCGCTGGTCAAACTCGACGTCGCCGGCAATCCGGTGCTCGCGCGGCTGACGCGGCGCTCGGCCGATGAGCTGGGCCTTGCGCCGGAGCAGTCGGTCTGGATCCAGATCAAGGCCGTGGCGTTGCTCTGATCGGTCCAGACTGTCTGGTCTGAATCGGATCGCAAGGCACCGTGCTCACCGGAAGACGCTAGCTCGAGGCGACTTCGCCCGTCTTATCGTGAATACTGATAGGCAGGCCCGCCATCTTGCAGATGGTCTCGTGGACGGTGCAATGCCCGGAGACCCGTTTGATGGCCTCCGCGCGCTTGCCGACATCGGCGTTCGGTAAGTGCACATCCACCATCAGCTCCTTCAAATGGGCGGGATCGGTCGCCTTCTCGTAGTGGATTTCCACATACATGCCGGTGGAGTCGACCCCGGACTGGGCGCAATATTGCTGAACGAAGGCGGCGATGCAGGAGGAGAGCGAGGCGACGAAGTAGTCTGGCGGAGTCGGGTGGCGGCCTTTTCCGCCCCATTCAGCTGTTGGCGGGACGTCGTTCAGAATCTTGTAGTCGCCCGCTTCGGTTTCAAAGACCATGTCGCCGGCATGGTGGGATTTCACGGAAGGCATGCTGGATGCTCCTGAGGTGGTTGGTCGCAGTATTATTCGTCAGGTTTCGGCCAGTCTCCGCACGAAGAAGCCCTATCGGCCGCTTGGCTTGCACAAGCTTCTGGTTTATCTGGCCGCTGAGACTATAGGCGAGAACAGAGCGGGGTGGCCAGCGTCGGGAAACCCCGAATGCCGCGTCCGAGGAGGCGCTCCTGGAGGTGTGCTCTGCGCGTCGGTGAACGCTCTATGCTCGGGCGGGCGGCAACGGATAGTCCGAGAGCGGCTGCGGCCGCGCCAGATGATAGCCCTGCGCATAGTCCACCCGGGTCGCGCGCAGGGTCGCGAGCACCTCGGCGTTCTCGACGAACTCGGCAATGGTCGCCAAGCCCATCACGCCGGCGATGCCGACGATCGCCTCGACCATCGCCCGGTGGACCGGATTGCTGTCGAGCTCGCGGACGAAGCTGCCGTCGATCTTGACCAGGTCGACATCGAGATCGCGCAGATAGCCGAATGAGGACAGGCCGCTGCCGAAGTCGTCGAGGGCGAAACGGCACCCAATCTGTTTGAGCTCGTCGATGAAACGCTTGGCCTGGTCGATATTGGCCATCGCGGCGGTCTCGGTGATCTCGAAGCAGATCAGCGACGGCTCGATCCGGTGGCGCGCGAGGCTCTCGCGGATACGCGCGGTGTGCGCGTCATTGCCCAGAGTCGCCCCGGAGAGATTGATCGCGCAGCGTTTGATGCCGGTTCCGCCGCGCGTCTGATAGTCGGAGAGCCAGCGCAGCGTATGCTCGACCACCCAGGCGTCGACCTGCGGCATCAATCCGTAGCGCTCGGCCGCCGGGATGAAGGCGCCCGGCGGCACGGTCTCATTGTCGTCTTCGACCAGGCGCAGCAGGATCTCGAAGTGGCTGCTGGTATCGCTTGGTTCATCGATGGGCGCAATTGCTTGATAGAAGAGCTGAAAGCCGTCCTCATCGAGCGCGCGCTGAATCCGCGAGACCCAGTTCATCTGGCCTTTGCGCAGGTTGAGCTCCCGGTCTTCCGGGTCGTAGACATGCACGCGGTTGCGGCCGGTGTCTTTGGCCGCATAGCAAGCGGCGTCGGCGCGGCTCAGCGCATCTGCGAGGTTGCCCAGGGACGGCGATAACGGCACTAGACCGATGCTGGCGCCGACCGCGAACACCTTGTCCTCCCAAGGAAAACGCAGGGCATGGACGCGCTCGCGCATGGCCTCGGCGATCTCGATGCCGCACTCAAGCGGGCAGTTGGCCAGGATCACCCCGAACTCGTCCCCGCCCAGCCGGGCCAAGGTGTCCGCGCTGCGCAGTCCGCGCTTCAAGACACCGGCCACCTGGCGTAAGAGCGCATCGCCGGCGGCATGGCCGCAGATATCATTGACCAGCTTGAACTGGTCCAAATCGATATAGCAGAGGAGGTGACGCACTGAACCGCCATCGAGCTGATTGATCAGCTCGGCGAGCCGCTGCTCGAACTCACGCCGGTTGATCAGGCCCGTGAGCGCATCATGCTTGGCCTGATAGGTCAGCTGGCGCTCCATCGCGCGCTCCTGGGTCTTGTCGTGAAAGACGACGACGAGCCCCGCGATCTGGCCGTCTGCATTGCGAATCGGCGCGGCCGTGTGCTGCACGACGTGGACATTGCCGTCGCGGCAATAGAGCAGGCGCGACTTCGATTCGATCACGGTCTCGCCGTGCCCCAGTACGCGCTGCGTGATCCAGTCGCTCGGCATCTCAGTAGGCGAGTCGACCACCGGGAAGACCCGAGACAGCGCTTGGCCGCTGGCCGCGTCCAGTGTCCAGCCGGTCAGCTGAACGGCGATGGCATTGAGATAGATCACCCGGCCGGCCCGATTCGTCGTGATCACGCCGTCGGCAATCGACTCGAGCGTCGTCTGCGCGAGCTCTTTCTCTTCGAACAGTTGCTCCTCGACGCGGCGGCGATCGCTGATGTCGCGGATCAGGCAGGTGTAGCCGCCGGTCGAGCGTGAGTCTGGCGTGACCGCGAGCTCGACGAAGACCGGCTGGGTGCCCTCGCGCCGCCGTAAAGCGACCTCCACCTTGCCCGCTCTGGCCAGGGCGGCGGGGTCAGGGCTCCAAGCGGGGCGGCTCGCATCGGTTTCGCTTGCAACGGTGCCGTTCTCATCGATGCTGACGGCCTGGTCGCGAGGCTCGAGCCAGTCGGCGAACGCGGTGCCGATTGCCGCTTCGCTTGCCACAGCGAGGATCTTCTCTGCGCCTGGGTTCAGGCTGGTGAGGATGCCCTCGGGTGTCAGCGTGACGATGCCGTCGCGCAGATCGCGGACGATCGCCTGGCTACGGGTGACCGCCTGCTCGAGCGCGTCCATCAACCGATTGTGCTGGGCGGCGATCTCGCCTACCTCGGTGAAGGGCTCGACCGGGACCCGCGTGCTGAGGTCGGTCGAACGTTCCTGGGCCTTGAGCGCGGTCAGTAGGTCGACCAGCTCCGTCTTTGCGCCGTGCTCCGCGACGTTGAGGCCGATCTTTTCCTCGGCGGCGCCAACCCTCAGTGGGTACAGCCGGTTGATCAAACGCAGCAGCAGATAGGCGACTGGAAAGGACCAGGCTCCAGCGACCGCGACACCGAGTGCCTGGACGCCAAGCTGCTCGAGCATCGATAGACCGGTACCGATCAGTGCCGGTGCGCCAAAGATGCCGACCGCCAGGGTGCCCCAGACGCCGGCGACGAGATGGACCGGTATCGCCCCGATGGCATCATCGATCCGAGCGCGCGCCAACAGCTCGGTGGCATAGAGCATGAACAGTGCCCCTACCGCGCCGATCAACATCGCCTCCCAGCTGCCGACGACATGACAGCCTGCGGTGATGGCCACCAGGCCGGCGATGACGCCGTTCAGGGGAGCGGTCACTCGGTCCAGCGCGGGCGACCTCGACCATTGGGTCAACAGGTACGCCATCACGCCGCCGGCCGCACCCGAGAGCAGGGTGTTCACGATGATGCCCGGCACGGTCGCGTCCAGGGCCAGGGTGCTGCCGCCGTTGAAGCCGATCCAGCCGACCAGGAAGAACAGGACGCCCAGCGACGCAAGGGGGAGATTACTGCCGGGGATCAGCTGCGGCTCGTCTTGATCGAACCGGCCGCTGCGCGGACCGATCACGAGCACCGCGGCCAGAGCGACCCAGCCCCCGACGCTGTGAACGACAGTGGAGCCGGCGAAATCGACGAAGCCCAGCCCGGACAGCCAACCGGGTTCACCGCCGAGGGCTCCAGCCCAGGCCCAATGCCCGAACACGGAATAGATCAACGCGACGGTGATCAGTGTGACCAGATGATAGCCGCTGAACCGCATCCGCTCGGCGACCGCGCCCGAGACGATGGTCGCCGTCGTCGCGCAGAACATGAGCTGGAACAGAAAGAAGGTGGCGAGCCAGGGCTCGGCTGACGAGAAGTCGCGAGCGAAGTGATCGATGCCGATCCAACCGCGGTAAGACTGGCCGAACATCAGGCCATAGCCGATCAGGTACCAGACCAGGCTCGTGACCAGGAAATCGGATGCGTTCTTCAGCGCGACATTGATCGCGTTCTTGCTGCGCGTGAGCCCGGATTCGAGGCAGAGGAAACCGCCTTGCATCAGCAGAACCAGGACGCTGCTGATCAGCACCCAGAGTATGTTGATCCTGGCGATGTCCCCCATAGCGTGCGCTGCGTGATCTGTTTCCTGAAGAGAGGGTGGCCGATTGACCAGTTGGCCAACGAGCGATGGGTCCTGCCGGCTGCTCTGCCAATGCCGATCTGACTATACCGATCTGACTATACCGATCTGGCTATTGAGCGCATTGCGCGAAATCGGCGATCGGCAAGCCCGACCGGGTTGCCGGCTTGAACGGGGTGCTGACCCGATCAGCGCTCATGACCGGATCATTATCCGGAATCGTTTGATCGGGACAAAACGCGATCCGCTCTGGAGAACTGGGTCTCAGCTGGACCTGGACCTGGACCTGGACCTGCCGGGTGCAGGTGCAGTCGGAGGTGCACAGGTACAGATACGCGCCATGTGCTGATGTGAGGCGCTAGTCGGAGGGCTTGGTGGGTCCAGGGCAACCCCAGTATTCCACCCTATACTTATAGGTGAGCGGTAATTGGCTGCCGTCTCAGGAGTACGAAGATGAAAGCCGCAGGTTGCTTGTTGATGGTTGGCTTGTTGGTCGCGCCCTCGGCTCACGCCTACGACGAGGCACTTGCAAGGACGTATGAACGGTTCTTCGCGAGCTTCGAGGAACAGAATGTGCCGAAGGCGATGCATCTGATCCCGGCCGAAAGCTGGTCGAAGCGATCAAGAACGACGAGGATCTGATCTTTCTCGATGTGCGGACGCGACGAGAGCAGTCGGTTGTCGGGCTGACCTATCCGAACTCGCTCAGCATTCCGATGAACGAGGTCTTCAAACCCGAGAATCTCGCACGCATTCCAACGGACAAGCGGGTCGTCGTGACCTGCCAGGCCGGTGTACGCTGTACCGTGATCGCCACCACGCTGCGCAATATCGGCTTTGATAACGTCTTTGCGACCAAAGGCGGTTTGGCTGCGTTGATCAAGTACCTCGGCGCCAAGACCGCTTTCTGACACCGGGGCTACGGCTACACCAGCAGCACATGGCGGGGGCGGAATAACGAGCAGGGAGAGGAAACCAGCCGTTGCGTGCTGAATCCCGTCAGGCCATTATATCGGCCGAGCAATCTGACCCTAACGTTTAAGCCTAGAAACGGCAGCTGAACTAGCGTCAGGGTGAGTTTCGCGTGCTTGAGCGCAAACAGGCCCAGCACGGCAAAACCAGGCGGAGAGGGTCATTCTGTTCCAACGAGTCGTAACGCAGCTGGGCGCCGCGCAGAGCACGCCCTGGGGAGCGCAGCATCCTGCACCTCGTCTGCCGACGCCGCAGGGCTAGGGCGCCGGCAATGTCCTCGGCGTTCATGCTGGTGCTGGTTGTCCTCTTGATCGGGGGCTGCACGCCGGGGCCAAGCGATCGGTCGAGGGCCGTTGTCCGTGTCGGCCTCTACGAAAATCCGCCGAAGATCTTCTCGGACAACCAGGATCGTCCGGCCGGCCTGTTCGTCGAGCTGCTCGACGCGGTGGCTCGGGACGAGGGATGGCAGCTCGATTACCGGCCCTGCGTTTGGAAGCAGTGCCTGCAATGGCTCGAGGCCGGCGTCCTGGATCTGATGCCGGATGTGGCCTATTCGCCGCAGCGCGCGGAGCGGTTCGATTTCAACGAGCTGTCGGTCGCGAGTAGCTGGTCGCAGGTCTACAGCGCCGATCGGGTGCGCGTTCATCGCCTGGCGGACCTCGATGGCAAGCGCATCGCGATCCTGCGCGGCAGCGTACAGGAGGCCTTTTTCGAACGGCTGATGCGAACCAGCGGGCTCAGCTACCAGCCGATTCCGGTCGCTTCGTATGCGCAAGGTTATCAGGCCGTGGCGGCAGGCGAGGCCGATGCGGTGATCACCAATAGCTTCTATGCCGCGCGCAACGCCCATCTCTATCAGTTGCGCGAGACCCCTATCGTCTTCCTGCCGACGAATCTATACTTCGCCGCTGCGGATGGGCGTCACCTCGAGCTGCTCGAGGCGATCGATCGCCATCTGCGCCGCTGGCGCCAGGACCCGGATTCACTCTACTTCCGGGCGCTGCGGCGCAGCATGGGTCCGGCGCCGGAGATCCACCCGCCGCATTGGGTCGAGCGCACGCTGTTGCTGTTGGCTGCGGTCCTGCTCGGACTGATCGCGCTGTCGTTGCTGCTGCGCTGGCAGGTGAATCGGCGCACCCGCGCGCTGCTGGATACAACCCGCGAGCTGGCGGCGCAGCGCGCCGCGTTCGAGCGTTTGGCTAGCGCTCGCGGCGGCGAGCTGCAGGCGTTGTTCGATGCGGCGAATGTCGGCATCGTGCTGATCGAGAACCGGGTCATCCAACGCGGCAATCGTCATCTCGACCAACTCTTCGGCTACGCGCCCGGAGAACAGGAGGGTTGCTCCACCCGGATCTGGTATCCGGACGAGGAGGACTTCCGGCGCGCCGGTGTCGAGATCTATCCGGCGCTCGCGCGCGGCGAGGAAGCGCCGCGCGAGGTCCAGTTCCGCCGTAAGAATGGCGAGCTGTTCTGGGCGCGGCTATCCGGTCGGGCACTGGATCGGTCCAACCCGCGCGCCGGCATGGTCGGCATCATCGAGGACATCACCGCCGAGCACGAGGCCGCCGAGGCCTTGCGGCTTGCACATGCGGAGCAGGAGGCGATCCTGGCCTCGGCCAGCGTCGGCATCATACTGATGAAGGACCGCGTCATCGTGCGCTGCAATCAGCGCTTTGAACAGATGCTCGGGTATGGCCCCGGCGAGCTGCTCGACCAATCGACGCGCGTGCTGTATCCGGACGAGGAGAGCTGGGAACGGATCGGGCGCGAGGGCTATCCGGCGGTTTGGCGCGGTGAGACCGATGTGCGCGAGGAGCGGCTGCTGCGCAAGGACGGCGAGACCTTCTGGGCGCGGTTGTCGGCGCGGGCGGTCAGCGCAGCCGATCCGAGCAAGGGCGCGGTTGCGATCATCCAGGATATCGGTCCGGAACGGGCAGCCATGCAGGAGCTGGAGCGCGCCAAGCGGCTGGCCGAGGAGGCAGCGCGCGCCAAGTCCGAGTTCGTCGCCAACATGAGCCACGAGATCCGCACGCCGATGAACGCCATCCTCGGCATGCAGTACCTGGCCTTACAGCAGCCTCTCGCGGCCAATGTCCGCCAACACTTGGAGAAGGCGCAGGGATCGGCGCACGCCTTGCTCGGCCTGCTGAATGACATTCTCGACTTCTCCAAGATCGAGGCCGGCAAGATCGAGCTGGAGGAGGTCGAATTCGGTCTGGATCGCGTGCTTGAACGGCTCACCGATACGATCGGCTACCAGGCCGAGCAGAAGGGGATCGAGTTCCTGATCCGCTACGACGTCAGGATACCGCCGGTGCTGATCGGTGATCCGCTGCGCCTTGGCCAGGTGTTGCTCAATCTGTGCGGGAACGCGGTCAAGTTCACCGAGTCCGGTGAGGTGGAGCTTGCATTCCAGGTGCGACACCTCGGGGAGGACCAGGTCGAGCTCGAGGTCTGCGTGCGCGATTCCGGTATCGGCATGGATGCGCAGGTCCAGGCCAACCTGTTCCGCCAGTTCGAGCAGGGAGACCGCTCCACGACGCGCCACTTCGGCGGCACCGGCTTGGGCCTCGCGATCAGCCGTCAGCTCGTCGCGCTGATGCAGGGCCGCATCTGGGTCGCGCGCTCCGAGCCCGGCCGCGGCACCCGGATCTGCTTTACGGTGCGGTTGGGTCTGGCTCGGCAAGCGCTGGCGCGACGCCAGGCGATGGTTGCGCAGGCGATGCCCTGTCTGCAGGGTATTCGGGTGCTGGTCGTCGACGACAATGCCGCGGCGCGCGAGATCCTGGTCGATCTCCTGTCGCTGATCCCGGTTCGGGTGGATACCGCCGATGATGGGCCTGCGGCGCTGCGCGCAGTGGAGGTAGCCGATCCACCTTACGAGCTGGTGCTGATGGACTGGCGCATGCCGCAGCTGAACGGGGACGAGGCGACCCAGCGCATTCGCTGCGGGGTGCCAGCCGAACGCCAGCCCAAGATCGTGATGGTGACCGCCTACGGGCGCGAGGACGTGATCCGGCTTGCCGAGCAGGCCGGCGTCGATGGGTTCCTGATCAAGCCGATCTCGCCGTCAACCTTGCTCGACACGCTGCTCTCGGTGCTTGGTCATGATCGGCTGCAAGCGCCGGCCGACGCGCCCGCTGACAGCGAGGTCTTCCCCGGTGCGGCCGCGCTCAGGGGGGCGCGCCTGCTCGTGGTCGAAGACAACGAGATCAATCGGGAATTCGCCTGCGAGCTGCTGCGCGGCGAGGGCATTCTGGTCGATGAGGCGCTCGACGGGGCCGAGGCCGTCTCGAAGGTGCGAGAGCACCATTACGACGCGGTCTTGATGGACATCCAGATGCCGGTCATGGACGGGCTCGAGGCGACTCAACGCATCCGCGCGCTGGCTGAGGACGAGGACGGTGAGCGTTTTGCGGCGCTCCCCATCATCGCGATGACCGCGTTGGCGATGGAGCAAGACCTCGAGCGCGCCCGGGAGGCCGGCGTCGATGATCATCTCGCCAAACCGGTGGTACCGGAGCATCTATTCGAGGTCTTATCGCGCTGGGTGCAGGTGCCCGATGACCGTGCACAGCCAGCCGCCGCGCTCGGCGAGGCAGTGCCACCGGCTCAACCGCCGGCGGAAGCCTTGCCGGATGATCTAGCGACCCTGACGAGCATCGATGCCGCCGCGGGCGTCCGCCGCATCGGCGGCCGCTCTCAGGCCTACCGCCGGCAGTTGCGGCGGTTTCGCGAGGGCTATGCGGATGCGGTGGAGCAACTTGAGCGGCGATGCCTGGAGGACTTCGGCTCCGCTGAACAGTATTGCCATGCGCTGAAAGGGCTCGTCGGTAATATCGGCGCCGAGGCGTTGTTCGCGGAGCTGTCGACGATCGACGCCGCGCTCAAGCAGCAACATCCCCCCGATGCGCAGCGGCTGGCGCGGATGCGGCAGCTCCTGCAAGCCGTGCTCGACGAGATCGACCAGCTGGCAACGACAGCGCTGCCAGCCTCGGCGGCGAAGGAGAGGACGGTAGACTCTGGCGATGCGATGGACCTCGATGCTCTGATCCCGTCGCTCGAGGAGGCGCTGCAGAACGACATCGGTGCCGTCGAGCCGTTGCTGGCGCGCTTGCGCGCAGAGGTCCGGGGCGGCGCGCTCGAGCAGCGGGTTGCCGCGATCGAGGCGGCCGTCGAGGTCTTCGATATCGACCGTGCCCGTGCGGAGCTCACCGGGCTGAGCGCTGCGCTGAGCCCTGGGCTGAGCTGCGCTCCGAGCCATGGGTCTAGCCAACCATAACCTCCCGGTTCTGAGGTGCCCGATGATGACCGTCAGCGCTGACCGGCCGCGTATCCTGATCGTCGACGATCTGCACGAGAATCTGCATACGCTGATGCAGATCCTGCGCGAGGACTATGCCATCCTCGCGGCAACCAGTGGCGAGAAGGCGCTGCGGCTCGCGCGTGGCGAACCGCAACCGGACCTGATCCTGCTCGACGTGAAGATGCCGGGGATGGACGGCTATTCGGTGCTGGCCCAGTTGAAGGCGGACCCTGCCACCGCGGCGATCCCGGTGATCTTCGTTACCGCGTTGTCAGCGCCCGGCGAAGAGGCGCGCGGGCTGCGGCTCGGGGTGACGGACTTCATCGTCAAGCCGGTCGATCCAGAGCTGCTCCATCGGCGTGTGCAGACGCACCTCGAGCTGTTGCGCTATCGGCGCGCTGGACAGGCCCCGCTCGCTGGCGCATCGCGATCCGTTGACCGGGCTGCCCAACCGCACCCTGTTCGAGGAGCTGCTGAAGCATGCGGTCATGCAGGCCGCGCATAACGGCCACCAACTGGCGCTGTTGCTGCTCGACCTGGACCGCTTCAAGAACATCAACGATAGCCTCGGCCACAGCCTGGGCGACCAGCTGTTGGCCGAGCTCGCGAAGCGGCTGCGCGCGGCACTGCCGAACGTGGAGACCATCGCGCGCATCGGAGGCGACGAGCTCACGCTGATGATCGAGCCGGAGGAGCTCGACCGCCTCGGCGTCGATCTGCTCGCTCAGCGGGCGATCGAGATCATCAACCAGCCGGTCGCGCTGGCCGGCCAGGAGATCTACACCGGCGTCAGTATCGGGATCGCGCTCTACCCCGACGATGGCGACGATGCCGAGACCCTGCTGAGCCATGCCGACGCGGCCCTGCATCGGGCCAAGGATCAGGGCGGCAATCAGATGCGCTTCTTCGCGCCCGAGCTCGGGCAGCGCGCCCACGCCCGGCTGCGACTGGAGGCCGATCTGCGGCGGGCGATCGAGCACGGCCAGCTGCGGCTCCATTATCAGCCCCAGCGCTCATTGCAGACCGGCGCGCTGGCCGGGCTCGAGGCACTGGTTCGCTGGGAGCATCCCGAGCAGGGCCTGATCTCGCCGGGGGCCTTCATCCCGATCGCCGAGGAGAGCGGCCTGATCGTCCCGCTCGGGGATTGGGTCCTGAATGCCGCCTGCCGTCAGATGCGCGACTGGCTGGCGCAGGGGTTCGCGCCGCCGCGCACAGCGGTCAACGTCTCGGCGGTCCAGCTCAGCCAGGGCCGGCTGGCGGCCGCGGTCACCAAGGCGCTCGAGGAGAACGCGCTGCCGCCTGAGCGTCTGGAGCTGGAGATCACCGAGAGCTTCCTGATGTCGGACCAGGAGCGGGCGATGAAGACCTTGGCCGAGCTGCGGGAGCTCGGCGTTCGCTTGTCGATCGACGATTTCGGGACGGGCTATTCGTCATTGGCCTATCTGCAACGGCTAAGGGTTCACAAGCTGAAGATCGACCTGTCCTTCCTGCGCGATGTCACCAGCAACGAGGCCAACGCGGCGATCGTCAATGCCATCATCGCACTGGGCCATACCCTCGGCCTGGAGGTGCTGGCCGAGGGCGTCGAGCGTGAGGAGCAGGCCGACTATCTCCGTGCCCACCAGTGCGATCTGATGCAAGGCTATCTGATCGCCCGGCCGCTGCCGCCCGAGGCGATCCTCGCTTTTGTCAAGGACCGCGGCTGAGGCCACTGGGAGCCAATGCGCTGGGTCGAAACCGGCTCGACTGTCGGCGATGGCGCTTGCCGTCGGACGCGATACGAGGCGGTGCTGCTGCGCTCAGCACGCGGTTGGCGTTCAGCATCCCCGGCGAGGGCGGTCAGATGGGGTTCGACTCCAGCAATTGCTGGCTCGCCTTCACGATCACAGCCCCTGCCGGCACGCCGATGTCCTGGGCGATGACCTCGCATTTGGCTTGGAGCAGGAAGCAGATCGGCGCATCGACGTTGCTCAAGGTCTCGTAGTTGGCCTGGCCCTTGGCGATGATCAGCGGGGCCGCTGCAAAGCGCTCACGAAAGGCCTCCGAGCAGAGGCCGAGTGGGGCCCCCATGGCGTCACAGCCGGTGTCGATCAGCTCGGCGACCTGGTCCAGCCCGCCCTCGAGGGCATCCGCCCGCGTCGCGTCGTTGAGCACGGGGGCGGATTTGACCGCGTAGGTGACCGGTACCGGCAGGGTCTCGATCAGCACCCGATCGAAGATCGTCTCGCCGGCGTTGTCGGCCAGATAGAGTATCCAATCGGCCTGGCTTACGGCTCGGCGCAGGGTCGGGAGGGCATCGATCGCGAGGGGTTCGGTGAGCACGCGCTCGAGCGTCGCTTCGAGGTCGAAGCTTTCGGCGACGCCGTAATCGATGATGTTACCGGCGATGCTGATCCGCACGGCCGTCTCCAGCGGCTGCTCCGCGGCCCGGACACGTGCCTCGAGCTCCGGCCTGAGGGCGAGGGCGAGCCGGGTCGCCTCCTGCTTGCTCTGCAGGTACGGGTCGGGCGTCTCGGTGCGCTCGCGCACCAGGCGGTGGATGCGCTCGCCCATCTCGGGCGGTGTCGCCTCGGCCGCGAGCGTGCGCAGCTCATCCATCGTCTCCTCGAGGATCGCCCGCTGCAGTGACGGCGTTGCGCCGGCACGGCGGGCTGCGCTCAGTGCCTGGCGCAGGAAGCAGGGCCAGCAATCCAGATAGACCTTCATGGCGATACGTCCTCAGCCGCCGCGTTTTTGCTGCAGGAGCTGATCGTGATAGGAGCCTTCGCGCAGCAGCTTGGCGCCGCATTGCGGGCAGCGCTCGTCCTGGCACGGGACGCCGCGCTGATGCGCGGCGCGATAGTCGCATTTTGGGCAGAAACAGGTCCCGCCAACGCCCATGTCATGACGACGGTCTTGGGGCATCATCAACCTCCGTGAGTCTTCTCTGACGAGTTTGGTCGGGATTATCCGCCCCGCTGCGTTGGCTCGCATTGACAAGTCTCGATCTGGGCCGGCTGCGGACGGGTCCGTCACGGGCGACCATCGCGCGCAAGCGGGGCTTTGCGGCCGCGGCTGCTGGTCGACAGCCTGCTGATTCGCCCGGGGCGGGTGGGGCAGGCGAACGAGTGGGTCGATTCCAACGCGTGGTCACGAAGCGGGGCGCCGCGCGGGACGTGCCCTGGCGACCGGAGTGAAGGATGCTCAGAGCCTAGCGCCTGCGCTATTGTGAGAGGCGTTCGGCGCGCCGGATGGGCGGGCCGCGTGAATGATCGCGAGGGGGATCGATGAAGGTTGCGGTGTTTTCCGATATCCAGGCCAATCTGCCGGCGCTGGAGGAGACGATCGAGCAGATCGAGCGTTGGCGGCCTGATCTCGTGGTGATGGCCGGTGATCTGGTGAATCGCGGTCCGGACAGCGGCGGTTGCCTGCGCCGCTTCGACGAGATGCGGCGCGAGCGCGGCTGGCTGCCGGTGAACGGCAACCATGAGGAATGGGTGCTGGCGTCCGCACATCGCTCCGTCGAGACGCCCGGCGAGCGTGCCCTCTGGGGCTTCACGCAGTGGGCCTGGTCGCAGTGCGCGGCCGATGCCGAGCGGCTGCGCGGCTGGGCCGATCACCTGACCTTCCATCCGCCCGAGGCCGATGCCTGGGTCCACGTGACCCATGGCACGATGGTCGGCAACCGCGACGGCATCACGCCGGGCCGCTCCGACGAATCCCTCGTCGGCGCACTGCCGGAGGACATCGCGCTCTTCATCGCCGGCCATACCCATCGGCCGCACCAGCGCCGGACGCAGGGCATGCTGGTGGTCAATGTCGGCTCGGCCGGCTCGCCGTTCGATGGCGATCCGCGCGGCAGCTATGGCCGCTTCGTCTGGCAGCACGGGCGTTGGCAGGCCGAGATCCTGCGCTTCGACTACGACCGCGATCAGGCACGGCGGGAGTTTCTGACCTCCGGTTTTCTCGACCAGAGCCCGCTCGCCCGTATCGTCTATCACGAATGGGAGCGCGCCGAGCTCTTGATCGCCGGTTGGCGCGAGCGCTACCAACAGGCCGTATTAGCCGGCGAGATCGATGCGGAGCGCTCGGTGCGCGACTATCTGCAGGGGCTCGGGCTCGAGTGAGCGCGCGTCCGGCTCAGCCATGTCCGTGCGAGACACTCTCCGCGCAGGGGGCCGCCTCCGGAAGGTTCTCAGTCAGATAGGCCTGCAATGCCTCGCCGACGGTCCCGGTCGCGCCGGCGGCCGTCTTGATGCCGGCCTCCTGAAAGAAGGCGATCGCCCGTCCGCCCATGCCGCCGCTGATCATGACCTCGGCACCCTGTTGCTGGATGAACCCTGGGATCTGGCCCGGCTCGTGGCCCTCGGCAAACGGATTGGCGACGGCCTCGGCCGTCTTAACGGCGCCGTCCTCAAGGGTTGCCAGCACGAAGTAGGGCGCGCGTCCAAAATGCTGGGCGACCGGGCTCTCCAGTCCTTGATCGGTTTCGGCAGTGATAGCAATCTTCATCGAGGTTCTCCGATGGGGTGCGATTGAAGGGGTTGCGATGAGGCGCGAGGACGCGTCGCGTTTCGTTCTCTTGCGAGCGCCGATCAGTATCCCCGCTTTTCGGGGCGGTTGACGCTGACATTGCGCAGACGATGCCACGTTAGCCCTACCAGCCGCTTCATCGATCGGCGCGAGATCCTCGATTCGGACTGGAGCGACGACCCGACGGTGTCGTTTGGCATGAACCTACAGGTCCAAGCACTTCAAAGGGCGATGCTGGTCGATCCAGCCTTCGGTGTGACGCACTCGACGACAAACGGTTCAGCGACTTGCAGCTGACACTCAACCAGGATCAGCCGATCGGCAACGACCGCTTCTATCGGGAGATCGAAGCGATGACCGGCCAACGCCGGGAACTGAGCAAACGCGCCATGTCTGGCAGCCGGCACGTGTCCAAAGCGCTACCAGGCGCGGAGCGCCCGGAGATGCGCGACACCGCCGAGCGGTGTCGCGAGAGAACCGCAACGCCTGGGAGGCCGCCGCCGGCGGCAGCCCGGGCCTCTTCGAGACCTTCAACGGCCTGACGAGCGATGTCGATCTCGTCGGCAATTCTGCACGGCTCTGGGGTCGGACGGCTCGGCTATGGGGTCAGCTAAATGGTGACCACGTTCTCTGTGACCCCGTTCTCTGCATGCCCCGTTCTCTGCGAGACCTGCCCCCGTTCTCTGCGCGCCGGCTTGATCCGTGGCAAGTTTTCAGAGCGCTTCGGGCTTTCACTGCTCTTGCGGTGGCATACACTTTTCACAACGCAGCCCAGCCGACGCTTGCGCTGAAGCGTGCGTTGCCATTGCGCTTCGGGCCGGGCAGCGTGGGGGGCGAAGCGCTCGCGAGGGCGGCTCTCCCGGAGCTGATTACTGGAGGTATCGAATAATCGACGCTGATGGTCGGTGGCGCCTTACGCTCAGCAGGGCTAATTGACCGTCTGTCCGTCAATTCTCTCGGGACTCGCCAGCCGTGTGCGCAGATCGCGTGTCACCCGCTTTCGTTGCGAGTGTTGGAGCGGAGCCTTGGCCCGTACCGATCTGCCCGCTGTCCCAGGACGCCAACGCTCGGAAAAAGCGATGCCGACAGTCAGCCGCTTCTTCGGGATCGTGATCCAGATGTTCTGGCGCGAGCACGCCCCGCCACACTTTCACGCACTCTACGGCGAGCATGAGGTCCTTATAGACATCCGCACGCTGGAGCCGATCGGCGGACATCTCCTGAAACGCGCCCTCACCCTGACCACCGAATGGGCCATGGAACATCGTCAAGAGCTGATGGAGAACTGGGACCTATGTCAATCGAAGCAGCCGCCGAAACAGATCGCGCCGCTGGAGTAGCGCCAGCCGCACCCTGGCGCGTCAAGGCCATAACGGTCCTGCCGAACTACTGCCTGGCCGTGACCTTCAACGACGGCCGCCAAGGCGTCGTCGATATGTCGGCCGTCCGCGCGTCTGCGACCTGCGGAATGTATGCGGCGCTGAAGGATCCCGAAGTTTTTGCCCAGGCCAAGGTCGAGCTAGGCGTCGTTACGTGGCCGAACGGAGCGGACCTGGATCCTGCGTGGATGTACGAAGAATTGGAAGCGCCGAAAACGTGGTCTGTCCCCCTTTAGCCCCTTTAGCCCCTTTAGCCCAACCTGGTCCACTTCCTGCGCCTCTGCGCCGACGCCCACGCGCAATGCGAAATCCGCGTCTACGCCGACACGATCTGCGACATGGTCAAGGATTGGGTGCCCTTCGCCTACCGCGCCTTCGAGGATTACCGGATGGGTGGGGCGACGCTGTCGGCGGGGGCGCTGGACTGTGTGCGGCGGATGTTGAAAGGTGAGGAGGTGACGCAGGAGACCTCGGGGATGTCCAAGGAGGAATGGCGGGAGTTTATGGGGGTCTTGGACGGCGCGGCGTAGCCGCGATGAAACGCTCCAGTGGAGCGTTTCAAGTCGAAGACAGGCGCGGCGCAAGCCGCGGCCCCCAAACCAGATTCCTCAATTAATTCTTGTTTTGATTATAGCGTACGGCGTGGTAAACGATTTCCATGAGATCGTTGCACGCTTTAAACGCATCACCAAATTTCACCGGACGCTTATCTTGAGGGTGCTCAAGCTGTCTTCTTACGGCTAAAGCGCTACAAAAATTATCCTTGTCGTCTTGTGTATTCAGGCTGCAGCTAAAAGCTTTTGAATTATTGTTTCCGTCGCCTATAAGCGCCTTGATACAAGCTACCAACAATGGCAAACGCTCAAATGGATGCGTGGCACGAGCGGCCGCGGTAAAGAGAGCCTGAGCAGCCAGACCGATTTCATCTTCTTGAAAAATTGGTCGAGTTTTCAATAGGGTTTCGATTGCATGTGGTGCGATAAAGCGCTCGGACGGCGCATGGTCGAGCGTTCGCAGCGTACCAATGCCACCTTTGATTGATTGTTCAGAAAAAAACAAAACCTCTGGGAGTTCAAAATGTTTTGGATAGGAAATCAACACACGAAGGCATATCTCCTCCAGCCTTTTGTGAAATTCCTCAAGGGCATCGAAAATTCGTGCATTGGGCAACTTTCCTTTTCCGGTGGGGCGTGGCGCTATATCGATAGTAAATCCAGGAGCAGTTTCTGCCGCCACTATAAATTCACAGGGAAACTCAATAATTGAATATCGCCGCAAGAGGCGAAATTTCCCCTCTCTAGCTTCACCCATAAAGTTTTTACTGGTGACCATTAATGCAAATGGTTTGTTCAGTTCTATCGAAAAAAATCTAATTGACCCATCGGAAGTTTGCTCCAAACATTCCTGCAGCGTCGCACATGCGTTGGGCGCAGCGCGAATAATGCTCACAAAGTGATTGCCCGCTGGAAGCTGATTGTGTATTAATTCGTATAGTTCGCAACTATCAATAGCATGAGTCTGATTTTCAAGTTTTTTTCTATCATCCATACTTGGCTGCCCCCAAATTTAATTCCGCCCAAATCGCCCGACTGCATCGGTCTCTAGTTAAAGTGGCAATTGCGGCCCAGTGAAGTGGACCCCAAGTCCAGGACAGTTTTAGGCTGAATTTAAGTTAGTCCACTCACCTCGATTGCAGCGGGTTGGCGCTGCCCCAGTGCGTCTTCGGGCACCCCTTCGGCGGAGCGGAGCGGAGCCGAAGGGGTGCCCGACGCGCGATCTTGGAAGTGGTCGACAATGGCCGCACCACCACCTGTTGCGCATCGGTGGACATCGGCGGGCGTGCGGTCGCCTAGCGCCTGATGCGGGCGCTCGCTGTTGTAGAAGGCGAAGTAGGCGCTCAGCCCCAACAGCAGTTCAGCAAGCGTCTCATCGCCTTTGGGATCGATATCCTCATACTTCACGCTGCGCCAGAGGCGTTCAACGAAGATGTTGTCCAAGGCTCCCCTCGTCCGCGCGAAAGGCCGTGATCGCCTCAAAATCGCTCTTGCCCAGACACACCAAGGCGATATAACTGGCCAAAATGTCCCGGTGCTGGATCGCGTCCGGGCGCACGTCCGAGACCGCAGTGGCCGCATCGGCCAAGT
>JAAAOQ010000037.1 GCA_009908845.1 Gammaproteobacteria bacterium | reverse complement strand
GAAAGGCACGCCGCTCCACGCGCTTCATCTTCGAGGCCGCAAGCTTGATATCTTCGATGTGCGCGGCTGTCAGGGTGCCGGCCGGCAGCGCATGAGAATCCGGGGTGATAGGCAGGAGGTCAGTGTCTGAGAAATGATCCGAAGTATCTGATAGATCGGTATATCTAAAAGCAGAAATCGCCTAACTCCGGGTTGCCTCGGTCGCAGGCGCCAAATCCTGCGCCGCTCTGGTGGTTGCGACCAGATAACCATTGTCGCGACGGACGATCCAACCCAGCTGCTCCAGGTCGCGGAGCTTGCGCCGAACGGTCTCCCGCGGGATGCCGCTGTAGTCCGCGATGGACTGAAGATTGATCGGCGCGGGCTCGTCGTCGGGTCGCTCGAGCGCCATGCAGTCGGTGTAGGACATGCCCTCGATACGCCCGCGGGCGAGGGTAGGGGAGCCAATCACAGCAAGCACCAGCATGCGGTCCAGATCGCCATCGAATTGTCGCCGCAGCGCAACCAACAGCTCGCAAAAGGCGTTGTTGTGTCTGGGCCAGATGCGGCCAAATTGCCTGTTCAGGGTCTTTTCGGTAACGTTCATGGCGACTGCGGCCGGGTCGCTGCTGAGATAGCAGCCATGCCGAGCGGTCAGTCCTGACATACCCTGCGATCCTGTTCCGCTAATTCACGGCGACCTTGTGATGATGGCCTATTATGGGCAGGTTCACGTTGCGGAATGCATTCAATGCCCGGACCTTTTGCAGGCTGGTCGCTCATTCGCCAACTGGGATCTGCTTGCGGACCGTCTTCGACGACTCTGACCGGTTGCTCGCTCTAATCGTTCTGAGAGGACGCAAATGGTCAAATCGGCACCACCCAGGCCCATGCTCGGGGCCGTCTTCATCCTGTCCGTGGTCATCTGCGGGGCCATCGGCATCTGGAGCGTGCTGGCGCCAGATGCTGTCGCCGGCTCCGCCAATGCGCTGACCGGCTTTGCGCTGACGACGCTCGACTGGCTGTTCCAGATGCTCTGCACCAGCTTCGTCGTGCTCGGCGCGGTGCTGGCACTCGGGCCCTACGGCAAGATCAAGCACGGCGCCGACGACGACGAGCTCGAGTTTTCGACGCTGTCCTGGATCGCGATGCTCTTTGCCGGCGGGATGGGCGCCGGGCTCCTGTTCTGGGGGCCGGCGGAGCCGATGTACTACTTCACCGATCCGCCGGGACTCGAAGGCAGCACGCCGGAGGCTGCGCGCCTGGCGATGGTGCTGACCAACCTGCATTGGGGCCTGCATGCCTGGTCCATCTCTTGCCGCCATCCTCGCGCTGGTGCTGATCATCCGGCTGTACCTAAAGCCGCGGGCGGAGCGAAGGAGCCCCTCGGACGGTTCGGATCGTTGAGGTCAGTTCGGGAGGTTGCCGATTCGCAGGCTCGCCCAACTGCGTAGGGTAAAAGACGAAACTCCCCATGCAGCGGTTTCGATCGGGACGAGCCGATCCCAGTATCCGGCTATCACGCCTCTGACTCACACTCGTCCGAGCATCAGTTGTCCGAACATCGCTTGTCCGAACATCACTTGGACCTCAATCAACGCAGGCGACCTCATCATGGCATCCAATGACCCGCTCTCAGAGATCGGCCTCATCGGCCTCGCGGTGATGGGCCAGAACCTGGCCCTCAATATCGCCGACCACGGCTTCCGCATCTCGGTCTACAACCGCACGACCGCGACGATGCGCACCTTCGTCGAGGCGCATCCGGACACCCCCGGCGGCCTGGTCGGTTGCGCGACCCTCGACGAGCTGCTGCAGTCCGTCAAGCGACCGCGCAAGCTCGTCCTCATGGTCAAGGCCGGTAGCGGCACCGATGCAGTCATCGAGCAGCTCGCGCCGCTGCTCGACGAGGGCGACATCCTGATCGACGGCGGCAACGCCAAATGGACCGACACCATCGCGCGCGAGCAGCGGCTCGCCGAGCGCGGGCTGCGCTTCATCGGCAGCGGCGTCTCCGGCGGCGAGGAAGGGGCGCGCTTCGGCCCCTCGCTGATGCCCGGCGGCAGTGAGGAGGCCTGGAAGGAGCTCGAGCCGATCTGGACCGCGATCGCCGCCAAGGTCGACCCCGCCACCGGCAAGCCGCTGCTCGGCGCCGCGCCTGGCAAGCCGGTCGCGGGCGGCGAGCCCTGCGCGAGCTACATCGGCCCGGACGGCGCCGGCCACTACGTCAAGATGGTCCATAACGGCATCGAATACGGCGACATGCAGCTGATCTGCGAGGCCTACGACCTGATGCAGCGCCTGCTCGGCATGCACCCGGCCGAGATCGGCGAGACCTTCGCCGACTGGAACCAAGGCGTGCTGGACTCCTACCTGATGCAGATCACCGCCGATGTCCTGCGGCAGGCCGATCCGGTCACCGGCGCACCCTTCGTCGACGTCGTGCTGGATGCCGCCGGCCAGAAGGGCACCGGCAAGTGGACCAGCATCAACGCGCTGGACATGGGCATCGCGGCGCCGACCATCGCTGAGGCGGTGTTTGCGCGCTGCATCAGTGCCTTCAAGGAGGAGCGGGTCGAGGCCGCGAAGGTGCTGACCGGGCCTGACGCTGATTCGGCCAGCGCGCTGGCGGGCGAGGACCGGGGCGTCTTGCTGGAGGCGATCCACGACGCCCTCTACTGCGCGAAGATCGGCGCTTATGCGCAGGGCTTCCAGCTGATGCGCGCCGCCCAGGCCGAGTACGGCTGGACGCTCGACTTCGGCGAGATCGCCCGCATCTGGCGCGGTGGCTGCATCATCCGCGCGGTCTTCCTGCAGAAGATCACCGAGGCCTATCGGCGCGATCCCGAGCTGGCCAATCTGCTGCTGGACCCGTACTTCAAGGAGGCCGTCGACCGCGCTCAGTCCAACTGGCGCAAGGTCGTCGCGCTCGCGGCGCAGCACGGTGTGCCGACGCCGACCTTCGCCGCCTCGCTGGCCTATTACGACAGTTACCGCTCGGGGCGCCTGCCGCAGAACCTGCTGCAGGCCCAGCGCGATTACTTCGGTGCCCACACCTACGAGCGGGTCGATCAACCGCGCGGGCGATTCTTCCATCTCGACTGGCCCGACCCGGACCGCCCGCAGCGCGAGGTCTGATGTAGCGCCGCCTCGGCGGTCATCAGCTTGCTCGAGTCCATTAGGCTGCTACTTCCTCAGGCGCATCCCTCAAACGCATGAGGTTGTCTGCGGCAACGGGCAGCATCGCGTAGGTCCGGCCCTGAGTGTCGGCGAATTCCACTTCGTAGTTCAGGTCGTCGTAAATCATCACGATGGTGCCGAGCTGCCCGCGCCTCAGCAGTAACGGCTGGTCGGACACGAAATGCCTGGCCGGCATGTCTGTAAGCAGTGCAACGGGGTCGTGCAGATGGAAGGCTTCGGTCATCAGTTAGACCACATAGCAGCTGGTTAAACGCGGAAAGTCCTCGCCGTCTCGGATGATCCAGGCAGACTGCACCTTGGCAGTACCATGGGCGGTCGCCACAGTCAGCTGAAGAGCATAGACGTTCCCGAATCCATTGTGTCCCTTGTGGACCGCAGAGTCCGAACTCGCTGCGGCATCCTCGAGGGCCTAATGCAGCAGCCTGCTGTTGGCCACCGTGATGCCGAGCGCCGATCCGAACACTCGGGCCTTGTGACGCCCCTCGATGTGCGCTGGATTGAGGACGTAGTCTTCCAATTTCGTCCCCAGGTTGGCGCGATGCCCATTCGGAATCCTCATTGTTGTCGCAACGATGGCGGTTGTTCGTTTGGCTGCAAGACTTCGCCTCGGGGGGACTCCGGTTCGAGCCGTTAGACGGTCGGTTGATACCTCGCCGTCAGCACAGGCATTGCCTCGGAACCGAAGTTGACCCGCTGAGTCCGAAGCATAGCGCTGGTGTTGCTGTGACCAATTCCATACGTTGGCGCGACTGCCGCTGGAAGTCGAAACTGGTATACCGCTGCTGTGGACCGAGAGCGCCTGATTGCACACAAGCTGGCGAATGCGCTGCAGTCGCTGCTGCTGCTCGGCGCGCTGGCGCTGCTGCTTGGACTGCTGGCTTGGATCATCGGCGGCGGGCCGTTCGTGCTCTTCGCGTTGGCGTTGGTCGCGCTGCTCTACCTGATCAATCCGGTCGCATCGCCGCGGTTGGTGACCATGCTCTACCCTGGGCGTGTACTGCATTGGCGCGAGGCGCCAGATCACTACGCGATCCTGCGCGAGCTCGCCGCCCGGGCCGGGCTGCCGACGGTGCCACAGCTCTACTATATCCCGTCGCCGACCTTGCAGGCGTTCGCGACCGGCCGCCCGGAGCAGTCCCTCGTGGCCGTCTCCGACGGTCTGGTGCGCGGCCTGAGCCTGCGCGAGCAGTCGGGCGTGCTCGCCCACGAGATCAGTCATATTGCCAACGGCGATCTCGCGGTGATGGCCTTCGCCGATCTGCTCAGCCGCATCGCCGGCGTGCTGAGCCTCGTCGGTCAGTGGCTGCTGCTGTTGAGCCTGCCGGCGCTGCTGCTCGAGGCGATGGAGCCGCCTTGGCTGACGTTGCTGATCCTGTTGGCGGCCCCGGCCCTGAGCGCCCTAGTACAGCTAGCCCTCTCGCGCAACCGCGAGTTCGAGGCCGACCGTCGCGCCGCCGAGCTGACCGGTGACCCGCGCGCGCTGGCCGCGGCGCTAGAGAAGCTCGAGCGCTGGCAGGGGCGCTTCTGGGAGCAGGTGCTGATGCCCGGTCGGAGGTTGCCGGAGCCCTCGCTGCTGCGCACGCATCCGGAGACGACCGAGCGGGTGCGGCGGCTGCTCGCGTTCCTGCCGCAGTCGAAACCGCCGCAGCCGGTGCTAGCGGGCTGGGGTGAGCCCGGCCATCGCTTCGCCGATGCGCTCGCCGATCAACGCCGCCGGCGGGTGCCGCGGCGGCGCATCGGGGGGCTCTGGTATTGACCGGGTAGGGCGCGTGCTCCACCAGCAGATGGTGGTACAACCCGGCAGCGCGGATCGGCACGGCGCCGTTGAGCACCAGGAAACCGTCGACCTGGTGCACCTCGGCGCCGATGGCGGCGCGGTCGAGCCCGTTGCCATTTCCCCTTGATTGCCGGACAAAGCATACTGAAACGCTCGGCCTGTACCGGTTTATCCTGTCCGGGCCATCCGCATCCTGCACGCTGACGAGCCGCTGCTCCAAGCGTCGCCCAAATGCCCTAATCTTCTCCTTATAGGCGGCGTTGTAACGGAGGCCGACATGCTCGAGAGCGATATCCTGATCTTCGACATCATTGCCTTGGAGTGGGCGATCGCGGTATTGGCGATCGCGGTCTTCGTCATCGTCGGCGGCTTCGTGGATTGGGGGAATCGCCGGGGAGTGCGCTCACTGATCGCGGAGCAACGCCATGCCGGGGAGCCCGCCTGGCATCACCTGAGTGACGACGAGGCGCTGGGCCGTCTGGACAGCGGCCACGATGGGCTGAGTGCGCATGAGGCCGCGCAGCGTCTGTCGACCCATGGCCCGAACCGGCTGCCGGAGCCCAAGACGCGCGGCCCGCTGCTGCGTTTCCTCGCCCAGTTCCATAACCTGCTGATCTACGTCTTGTTGGTAGCGGGCCTGGTGACGGCATTGCTCCAGCATTGGCTCGACGCCGTCGTCATCTTCGGGGTCGTGCTGATCAACGCCACCATCGGCTTCGTGCAGGAGGGCAAGGCCGAGGATGCGCTCAAGGCCATCCGGGGGATGCTCTCGCCGCATGCGATGGTCTGGCGGGACGGCCGGTTGGTGACGGTCGACGCGGCGGAGCTAGTGCCGGGCGACCTGGTGCAGCTGCAGTCCGGCGGCAAGGTGCCGGCGGACCTGCGCCTGCTGCGGGCCAAGGGCCTGCAGATCGAGGAGGCGCCGCTCACCGGCGAGTCGGTGCCGGTGGACAAGGGCGTGGCGGCGCTGCCGCCGGAGACGCCGCTGGCGGATCGCCGCTGCATGGCCTATTCGGGCACCCTGGTGACCCATGGTCAGGGCGCGGGGCTCGTCGCCGCCACCGGCGCCGGCACCGAGATCGGCCGTATCAGCGCGCTGGTCGCCAACGTCGAGCAGCTGACGACGCCGCTGCTGCGACAGATCGCCCAGTTCGGGCGCTGGCTGACCGCGGCCATCCTGGTGCTGGCCAGCGTCAGCTTCGCCTTCGGCATCCTGGTGCGCGACTACACCGCGGCGGAGATGTTCCTCGCCTCGGTTGGGCTCGCGGTAGCGGCCATCCCGGAAGGGCTGCCGGCGATCATGACCATCACGCTGGCCATCGGCGTCCAGCGCATGGCCGGACGCAACGCCATCATCCGCCGGCTGCCCGCGGTGGAGACGCTCGGAACCGTCGGCATCATCTGCTCGGATAAGACCGGCACCCTGACCCGCAACGCGATGACCGTCGCCGCGATCCAGGCCGGGGAGCGGGCCTTGACACTTACCGGAGGGGGTTACGATCCACATGGCGCCTTCATGGAGGATGAGGATGTGGTGCGTCCGCAGGAGGATGCCCGGCTCAGCGAGGCCCTGCGCGCGGTCGCCCTCTGTAACGATGCCGCGCTGGAGCAGGCCGAGGGCGACGCCTGGCGCGTGCATGGCGACCCGATGGAGGGCGCATTGCTGGTCGCTGCCGTCAAGGGCGGCCTAGACCTGGAGGCGGCGGCCAAGCGCTATCCGCGCACCGACCTGATCCCGTTCGAGTCCGGCCACAAGTTCATGGCCACGCTGCACCATAGCCACGCCGGCGAGTCCTTCATCTACCTGAAGGGCGCTCCTGAGGCGGTGCTCGGCATGTGCGCCCATCAGCGCGGCCCGCACGGGGATGAACGATTGGATCGCGCGCGCTGGGAGGCGCGCGTGGAGGCGATGGCCGCGGCCGGACAGCGGGTGCTGGCGGTGGCCGTGAAGCCGGCGCAGCCGCACCGTTCGGAGCTGGATTTCGCCGATGTGGATAGCGACCTGACGCTGCTCGCCTTGTTCGGGCTCATGGACCCGCCGCGGCAGGAGGCGATCGACGCCGTCGGCACCTGTCAGGCAGCTGGCATCCGCGTGAAGATGATCACCGGCGACCATGCCGCCACCGCCCGCGCGATCGCTGCGCAGGTGGGGCTGCAGAATCCAGACACCGCGCTCACGGGCGCCGAGCTGGATGCGCTCGACGACGCCGCGCTGCGGCAGCGGGCGCAGGAGGTCGATGTGTACGCACGCGTCACACCGGAGCACAAGCTGCGGCTGGTGCAGCTGCTGCAGGAATCCGGCGCCGTGGTCGCGATGACCGGCGACGGTGTCAACGACGCGCCGGCGCTGAAGCGCGCGGATGTCGGGGTCGCGATGGGCATCAACGGCACCGAGGCGGCCAAGGAGGCGGCGGAGATGGTGCTCGCGGATGACAACTTCGCTTCCATCGCCAACGCCGTCGAGGAGGGGCGCACCGTCTACGACAACCTGCGCAAGGCGATCCTGTTCATCCTGCCCACCAACGGCGGCGAGGCCCTGGTGGTGCTCGGGGCCATCCTGTTCGGCTTCCACCAATTCCCGCTGACGCCGGTGCAGATCCTCTGGGTCAACATGATCACGGCCGTGACCCTGGCGCTGGCGCTGGCCTTCGAGCCGCCGGAGCCTGGGGTCATGGCCCGCCCGCCGCGCAACGCCCGCCAGCCGGTGCTGACGCCGTTATTCCTGTGGCGCATCGCCTATGTGTCGCTGATCCTCATGGCCGGCACCTTCGGGCTCTTCCTGTGGGAGCAGTACCGCGGCGCCTCGATCGAACAGGCCCGCACCGTGGCGGTGAATACGCTGATCATGTTCGAGATCTTCTATCTCTTCAACTCGCGCTACATGACCGCGTCGGTGCTGAACCGCGCGGGGCTCCTCGGCAACCGCTACGTGCTCTATGCTGTCGGCCTGCTGCTGCTGTTCCAGCTCGCCTTCACCTATCTGCCGCCGATGCAGGCCCTGTTCGGCACCGCCGCGATCGAGGCCGGCATTTGGCTGCGCATCGTGCTGGTAGCGGCCTCGGTGCTCTTCATCGTCGAACTGGAGAAGGCCCTGAGCCGGCGCTGGCGGCAGCGGCTGCCGGCCGCATCCCGGGAAGCCGCCGTCGGGAGCTAGTCACGCGGCCTTGAACGCGACCTGCTGGACGAAGTCGACGCCCTGCGGATCATAGGGGCGCTGCAGGTCGCCAAAGCGCTCGACGTTGACGAACCCGGCGTCCTCGAGCAGATGGGTGAGGTAATTCTGGCGCAGCGGATACATGTTGAGCTGGAACACCGAGCCGTTGTCGAAGCTGTACTCGAACTTGGCCAGGCGCGGATTCAGCTCGACCGGGCCGACCTGGACGCCCTCGCCGGTGTAGCAGAGCTCATGCTTGGAGTCGTAGCCGTGGTCGAGCATGCGGTCGTAGTTGCGCTGGTCGATCACCAGCATGCCGCTTGGGCGCAGCACGCGATGGATGGCGCGCAGGGCGTCGCGGCGGTCCTCGTGGTCGAACAGATGGGTGAAGGAGTTGCCGAGGCAAACGATGGCGTCGAACTGCGCATGGCCGAGCACCTCATCCAGGTGCAGCCAGTCGGCGACCTTGCTGTCGGCGAAGTGGATGCCGCGGGCGGCGGCATTCTCGCGCGCCTTGGCGAGCATGTTCTCGGAGCCGTCGGTGGCGGTGACCTCGAAGCCGGCTTGGGCGAGACCGACGGCGTTGACGCCGGTGCCGGTGGCGATGTCGGCGACCTTCCGGCAGCCCTGCGCCTTCAGCAGCCGGGCGTAGAAGTGACCCTCGCGCGCCAGGCGTGCCTCCCAGCCGACCAGGTCATCCCAGTGCTCGGCGAAGGTCGAGGTGTATTGCTGCTGCTGATTGCCCCGGTTGAGATTGAGTACGGCGGACATGGCGGTCTCCTCGCGGTTGCTTAACGAACGGCGACCAGCCTACCGGCCTCGGCGCGAGGGATACAGATGCAGTTGGCCGCGATCTCGAGTGGTACAGTTTGGCGATGACCAACCTGCTCTACGAAGACACCGCCGCGCGGCTGGCAACCCTGATCGAGCAGGGCACCTTCGCGCCCGGCGCCCGGCTGCCCGGCTTGCGCAAGCTCAGCCGCCAGTTCAGCGTCAGCGTCGGCACCGTGGTCTCGGCCTGCGCATTGCTCGAGGCGCAGGGGCTGCTGATCGCCCAGCCGCGCTCCGGGCACTATGTCGCCGATCGGCTGAACGAGGAACCGGCACGCCCCGAGGTTGGCACGCCGGCGGACGGACCGGCGCTGATCCAGGGCCAGGAGCGGGTGCTGGCGTTGGTGCAAGCGCACAACGATCCGGCGCTGCTGCCGTTCGGCGCCGCGGTGCCGGACGCCAGTTTCCTGCCGGTGGCGGCGCTCGAGCGCAGCGCCGCGCGCGTGCGGCGCGCTCAGCGCGGACGGGTCGCCGACTACGACTTCCCGCCCGGTGCGCCGGAGCTGCGGGTGCAGATCGCCCGGCGCATGGCCGAGGCCGGCTGTCAGCTCGGCCCTGACGAGATCGTCGTCACCAGCGGCTGTCAGGAGGCATTGGTGCTGAGCCTGCGCACCGTCGCGCAGCCGGGCGATGTGATCGCGATCGAGTCGCCGACCTTCTACGGCATCCTGCAGGCGATCGAGTCGCAGGGGATGCGCGCGCTCGAGATCGCGACCGATCCCGAGACCGGGATGGCACCCGAATCGCTCGCGCGCGCCCTGAAGCAGTGGCCGATCACGGCCTGCGTGCTGATGCCGAACTTCGGCAATCCGCTTGGTCATCTGACGCCGGAGCCGCGCAAGGCCGAGCTCGTGAGCCTGCTGCAGGCGAGCGGCGTGGCGCTGATCGAGGACGATGTCTACGGCGAGCTGGCGTTCGACCATCAGCGGCCCTGGGCGGCCAAGGCCTATGACACCCAGGGCGAGGTGCTCTACTGCGGCTCGTTCTCCAAGACCCTGGGCTCCGGGCTGCGGCTCGGCTGGGCGGCGCTGGGGCGCTACCGCGAGCGCTTCACCTATCTGAAGTACGCCTCCAGCCAGGCGACGCCGACGCTGACCACGCTGGCGGTCGCCGATTACCTCGAGCGCGGCGGCTACGAACGCTTCCTGCACGCGACGCAGCGCCGCTACCGGCTGCAGGTGCGACGGGTGATCGACGCGGTCGGTCGCCATTTCCCTGCCGGCACGCGGGTGACGCGGCCCGGCGGCGGCTTCGTCGTCTGGGTCGAACTGCCGAAGGGCGCCGATGCGCTCGGTCTGCAAGAGCGCGCGCTTGCCGCTGGGATCAGCATCGCGCCTGGGCCGATGTTCTCGAGCCACGGCGGCTACCGCCATTGTCTGCGGCTGAACTGCGCGCTGCCCTGGTCGCCGCAGACCGAGGCGGCGTTGGCGAGGCTCGGTCGATTGGTGGGCGAGCCGTTCAGCTGATCAGATGTGTCCCGAGGAGCTGATGGCCGATATCGAGCAGGCCTTTATCGATGAATTGGATGCCAAGGCCCGCTTCAGCGAGCTGGTCCGTCTTGCCGGCAAGGCGGGGCCTCAGCATGTCACCACCCCGACCTGATCAATCCGGTTGGCCGGATCAGCCATCTCCATGCTGAGATGAGTTTCGGCTTCAGCTCCAGAGGTTGCTGAGCTCGAGTGTCAGGGCATCAAAGGGCGCAACCGCGATGGCATCTGTCCCCGAGGCTTCGGCGAGCAGACGCCATTCGCCGCCGTGCAGCGCATAGGCTTCCAGACGTTGCCGCTTGGGATCGACGAGCCAAGCGTAGCGCACGCCGTAATGGGAGTAGATGGGCATCTTGATGTGACGATCTTTGCTTTCCGTCGACGGCGATAGGATCTCGCAGATCCAATCCGGGACGACCTCGAAGCGATGTCCCTCAGGTATCTGCGGCATGCGCGCTTTGCGCCAGCCTGCGAGATCAGCAACCGTACCTTGGTCGGCGGCGTGATCAGATAGGCATAGGCGCGATGATGCGGCCGCCCGACGATCGAAGCGCTCGACGAGGAGCACGTCGCGGTTCAGCGACCGGGTCAACCTGACGTCAGCGACATCCAGGCCAGCACGTGCGGCGAGGTGCATCGCCAGGTATTCCGCTTTGACCAGGTTGTAGAGGTGGCTGCTGGTCGAAAACTTGGCGATGAACCGGCCCACCTCGCTGTTCATCAGTGCCTTGGGGCGAGCGCCGCCGATTGAGGCTCCATGCTGCAGCGCGAGCGCCAGACCTTCGGGTAAGGGCGCGCCTTGCTCGAGTCGTTCGGCGGCTGCGGCCAAGTCGTCGAGACTGGCGTGTGTCGATCCACGCGGTCGATAGGCCGATCGCGAAGCCCGGAAATCCAAGGCGCCGATGCGGTCTGAGCCCGACTCAAGCAGATCAGCTCGGTGACTGCGAACAGTCTCAGGATCTTGGTCGGCCTTGAGCAATCAAAGCCGCATCAGTCAGGATCGACGGATTCTGAGCCCAGAACGCCTTCGATGCTGTCCTCGGTGAGGATGCGGGTCGACCAGGCGAGCAAGGTTTCGGCATCGGCCTGCTCGATGCGCTCGCGGATCGCGTCCGACAGCGGACCGAACTTGGCTTCCATCTGAGCGAGCAGCACCGCCGCCTCGCCGCGTTGGATACCGCGCTGGATACCGCGCTCGATGCCGCGCTGCTCGAAGCGGGACTGGAATGACACCATGGCTTTCGTCTCCTCGGGATAATCGCGTTGGTACTGCTCGCGCTCGGCTTCGCTCAGGTTGGCGTAGATATCGACGAAGTCGACATATTTCAGCTGGCGCTCGGGGTCTGGCTCCAGGGTCACCAGGCCGCGCACGGCGGCGGCGAACACCGCCACCCGCTCCTCCCGCGGATGACGCATGTTCGGCAGGTTCAGCCGCGCGACCAGATTGTCGCTGTCGCGATATGTCTGCCAGTCGAGATCGTAGAGGCTGCAGGCCAGGTAGTGGAAGTGCAGATAGCGATGACGGTTGCCACCGAGATTCAGTTGTGCCGGGCGCTGGCCATCGCGCAGGAAGATCACCACCGCGACCACGCGCTCGGTCGCGAACAGCTCTGATAGATCCAGGCAGTAGTGGGCGAGCCGATGGATCGAGAAGCGCCGCCCCTCGGTCTCCTCCTCCAGGGCGAATAAGAGTGCTTCGCGGCGGCCATCGGGCCACTCGACCAGCAGCGGCACATCCAGCTCCCGAAAGCGCTCGCCCAAGCGTTCCTGCAACTGCTCCTCGCGCACCGGCAGGATGCGCACGTTCGCATCGAGCGCTGCGGCCTCCTCGGCGGCGAAGAATTGCAGCGCCTGCAGCGGATAGTCGCAGATCAGGTTCTTGAAGCGCTGGTCGTGACTCATGGCGTGGGTATCCGCGATCGAAGCGATGAGGATAATCCTCCTTGCCGTTGGGCTCTACCGTAGAGGGCTGCACTCGGTGCGGGTGCGCATCGGGTGTTCATGCTGAGCATCTTCTGCGAGTAACCGTTTCCCATGCAGGATGGCCACGATCAACACGCGCGTGGGTTCGACCTTATAGATCAAACGGTAACTGTAGACGAACCGCTCCCGAATCTGCTGGTTGCCGAGCTCCGGGACTGTCCGACCGATCTTGGGGGAAGACGGGATTGTCCTTGTCGTCGCCAGAATCTTCGTCGCAACAGCTCGGGCGTAGGCGACGGAATCGCGGGCGATATAGCTTGTAATCTCCTCGAGATCGTCGGCCGCTTCGGGCGACCAGACTACTCGCCGATCCATTTCTGCAGGCGCTCGGCAACCTGCTCCTGCGACAACGTGCCCTCGATATCGGCGCGTTCCTCACCTCGCCTGACCTTTTCCAGTACGTAAAGGTGGTACTGGATATCTTCGAGCGTTGCACTGTCGGGGAGTGTTCTCAACAGACTTTCAACCTCGGCTTTGGCGGTACTCATTGGGTGATCTCTGGGTGATCTCTGGGTGATGTCTGTAAAGACGGATATCGCTGTGGTTGGGTTTTAGCGGCAATGCATCGTCAAGCCATTGATGAATGGTCCGAGCAGGATGTCCACGAGCTCAAGGATGACCAGATATCCCGGACGCGATCTAGCACCAACAACCGTGACGGCTTTAGGGCTGTGTCCTAAGCGATCGAGGCCGTAGCTTCGTGCTTGAGCACTTCTGGCGCAAGTGTGGTCGCGAGGCGCATTCACCCAGTCCTGCGTTATCCGGTTAAGCGAGCCACCACCGTGCGGACCTGCTCGGTCCGCTTGGCGGGGTCGGCCATCTCCATGCTGAACCTTAGAGCCCCCGCCGCCTGATCCAGCTTGAAATCTTTCGGGCGGGACGACTGGACCAGCTGGATCAGCTTCATATGGTCGATGTCGGGCTGCTCGCTGAAGACGATGCGCCCGCCCTTGGGGCCGGCATCGATCTTCCTGATGCCGTAGGGCTGGACCTTGAGCTTCAGTTCGGTGACCGCGAACAGGGCCTTGGTCGGCTCCGGCAGCAGGCCGAAGCGTGGCCCATCGTCGATGATCAGTGAGCCGACGTTCATGAACCGGATCGAAGGCTGCGACGGCTTGCGCAGACGGCGGACAGTGGCTACCTTCTGGTCAAGCTGACCAGATTTTTGATTCCAATCATGAACGAAACGTCTTCCGAAGCGGCCGAGGGTCCCGGCGCGTGGAAGCTGCAAGATGCCAAGGCCCGCTTCAGCGAGCTGGTCCGTCTTGCCGGCGAGGTGGGGCCTCAACATGTCACCGTTAACGGTAAGGAGAAGGCCGTGGTCTTGTCCGCCGAAGACTACCGGCGCCTGCGCGGCGAGCCCATGGGCGACGCCTTGGTCCGATTGCTCGCCGAGGCCGGCCTCGACGATCTCGACTTCGAGCACCGAAAGACCCGTGGCCCAGTCCGCGACATCGAGTTGTGAGCGGATGGCTGCTGGACACGAACGTTCTGTCGGAGCTGCGGCGTCAGCGGCCAGCGCCCTCAGTGGTCGACTTCGTCTCGGCCCAGCCGCTGCACCAACTTCACGTCAGCACCGTGACCTTCGCCGAGATTCGCTACGGCATCGAACTGCTCGACGATGCCGAGCGCCGCGCCGCATTGACCCATTGGCTCGACCATCGCCTACGGCCAATGTTTGAAGGTCGTATCCTGCCGTTGTGCGAGGACACCCTGCTGCAATGGCGTCTGACGATCGAAACCGGCCGCAAGCGCGGGTACACCTTCAGCCATCCCGACGTGCTGATCGCGGCGAGCGCGGCGCGGCATGGACTCACCGTGGTGACCAGAGATACGGGCGACTTCGAGGCGGCCGGGGTTGACCTGCTCAATCCCTGGCACCGTTCCGCTTGAGGTTCCCTGCTTGATCGCGAACAGCGCCTTGGTCTGAGGTGGCAGCAGGCCGAAGCGGTCGATCATCTCAACCTGCAGGTCCTTCAGCTCAGCTGGATCGGCGGCGCTGGCGATGCGCTTGTAGGTGACCAGCCGGGTGTGGACATCGGGCAGGTAGTCGCCTGGGAGCAGGGCGGGGAGGCCGAGGTCGATCTCGGCACCGTGGAGACCCTCCAATCACTCGATCGCCTCCAGGCGCTTCTTCGCATCGGCGGTCATCGCCTTGGTCGGCGGCGTGAGCAGATAGGCGTAGGTGTTTGGTCCCGGGAGATCGCGACAGAGGTCTGCGTCGGCCTCCATGGGGGCCAAATCAAAGGATTCTGGTAATCTCCCTGACTTGGCGCCCAGCCTTGCGTTCTGCCAAGAGCAACAGAAGATGCCTAACACCCCAACACCGCCACACATCGCGATCAGTCCCGGAACGGCGGGTGGACAGCCACATATCGAAGGACGCCGCATCAAGGTTCGGGATGTCGCGTTTCAGCACGAGTACCTCGG
>JAAAOQ010000257.1 GCA_009908845.1 Gammaproteobacteria bacterium | reverse complement strand
TTTTAGATGCGGTGTACTTCGAGCAGCGGACTCTGGAGCGCGCAGGCTTCGGGCCGGCCGCACAAACCAACGGAAAACCGAGCACGATGAACGCCATCGAAATCGAAGCCAACGTGGACGAGAACAACGAGCTCCACCTCAAGCTGCCGGAGCCTTACCACGGCAAGCACGCGCGGGTCATCGTCCTGCTGGATTCCCCGGAATTGACCGCGCCCGCTCAACCCCCGGGTAACCTAGATGCCTTCCTCGCTGCCCTGCCGACCCCCACCAAGGGTCGCGACCGTGCCGAGATCACCGCACAGGTGCGGCAAGAGCGCGCGGACTGGGACTGATCATGGCGCGCATCGCAGTGTGGGATGTGACGCGCTTCTGATAACCGGCCTTCACCTCCTTCAGGACGAGAAGCACCCGATCAGCTCGTTGAGGAACGCGAAGCCGCGCGCGCTCGGGCGGATTACAGCGTCGTCGCCGATGCCAGAACCGATCACCAAGCCAAGCTGCGCCGCCGCTTCGAGACCTGGTTCGAGCCTGTCCGCCCTCAGCCCGGTCGCGCCCTCGAATTCCCCCCGGCTAAAGCCATCCAGCAACCGAAAGGCGTTCAGGGCGAACTCCTCGACAAGATCCTGATTCGTAAGACGGCGCAACGAGGAAGTCAGATCGGCTGACGCCCGGGTGCAGCGCGCTTCGTAGGCGTGCGATCGCCCTGTTTCGCTAAAGGCTAGAACAGGCTGCTTGCTTCGGCTCGGATCAGGCGCAAGCCCGCTCGATGCATAACGTCCGGACGACCCGGCCATCTCGCAGGCAGCGAGATAGGCGTCGGGATGGCGGAGCTTCGCGCGCCGCTCGACCATTCCGCTGCTCGGGTCCGTCAACTTGCCGTGGGCGCCAGCACCGATCCCGAGATAGTCGCCGAAACGCCAGTAGTTCAGATTGTGTCGACATCGCCGACCGGGCTTGGCGAATGCTGAGACCTCGTAGCGCTCGAAGCCGGAGGCTTCCAGCAGCGCCAGCCCCTGCTGCTGGATCGCATCGGCGAGGTCGGGATCGGGCAACTCGGGCGGGCGCTGGTAGAAGGCCGTGTTCGGCTCCAACGTCAGCTCGTAGTAAGAAATGTGCTCCGGCTCAAGGGCGATCAGCTGTTCCAGATCCTGCCGCGCGGCAGGCAGCTCCTGGCCTGGCAGCGCGAACATCATGTCGAGGTTGAGGTTGCCGATTCCGGCGTCGCGCGCCGCTTGCACCGCACGCCGCGCATCGGCGGCCGAATGGATGCGCCCGAGCCGCGCCAGCGCATCGTCGTTTAGCGACTGCACACCGATCGAGAGTCGGTTGACCCCAGCCTCGGCATAACCCGCG
Source organism: Gammaproteobacteria bacterium (assembly GCA_009908845.1). GTDB lineage: Bacteria > Pseudomonadota > Gammaproteobacteria > Chromatiales > Chromatiaceae > Lamprobacter. Next base: position 1,151 of record JAAAOQ010000257.1, on the reverse strand, counting down.
AAGTGCGCCGCATCGACGGTGCCAGGATTCGTCTCGAGTGTGATCTCGGCATCAGCAGCCAGTTGGACCCGGGCCCGCACTCCAGCCAGCAACCGCCGGATCGCGGCGCCCGAGAACAGGCTCGGGGTGCCGCCGCCGATGAAGATCGAGACGAGGGGCCGGTCCGTGCCGGCGCGCGCCAATTCGCCATCGAGGTCCGTCAACAGAGCATCGACATAGGCCCGTTCTGGGATCAACGCCGCCGTGTCCTGGACCGCGCCGCGCACCGCGTGCGAGTTGAAGTCGCAATAGGGACATTTGCGCACACACCAGGGCATGTGGACATAGAGCGCCAGCGGCGGCGGCCCGGCGGCGAACAGCCGGCCATCGGTGGCCGTGGATACGGGGCAATGCGGCACAGGGCGAGTGCAGCCCGTCAGCAATACCGAGACCCTGTTCTCGTCACCTGGCTCTCAGCGTGCTCAACACTCATGAGCCATCCTCAATAAAGACCTTGTCATAGATCTCGGCCAGCACAAGCCGGCAGTCGACACCGGGTAATTCAACCTCGGCGTTTGGATCAGTGATCTCGGTCATCAGCCAATGATTGGCATCCTGACGATGATAATGGACCAGATGAGGGGTCTCCTGAGAAACCAACAGATAGTCTTGCAGGCTCTCGATCTGGCGGTAGCGAGCGAACTTTCCGCCCATATCGAAATCGGCCGTGCTCGATGACAACACTTCAGCGATCAAGTCCGGATTGACCAAGTTATCGCGATCACTGAAACGCGGCGTGCTGCAGACGACACTCACATCCGGATAGAAGTAGCCATCCGCGACCTGCACTCGCAGATCGCTCGGGTAGACGCGGCATGGACGTTTTTTGAGCGCCGCCCTCAGCTCTCCGGTGAGATTTCCCACGATCAAGTTGTGCTCTGGCGTTGCGCCGGCCATGGCAACGATCTCGCCAGCGACATACTCGCTCTTGGTATCGGCCATGCGCTCCCGCTCGAGATACTCAGCGGGGCTTGGCTTGGGTAGGGTGTTCATGATCAGACGAGATCGCGCTTAGACATGATGTTTTGACCTGCCCGTCCTCAACGTCCGTGGGTTATGTTGAGGACGGACACATCCATCGACACAGAGCCACATTGAGGGGGGCAGGTCAT
>JAAAOQ010000078.1 GCA_009908845.1 Gammaproteobacteria bacterium | reverse complement strand
GCTCGACCGAGTCTTCCTCTCGCACCCGCACTGGGACCATATTGGCGGCCTGGACTCGATCCTGGAGCTGAATCCGCAGCTCGAGGTGGTGCTCCACGCCGGGTTCTCGAAGCATCTGATCGCCGACCTTGAGCGGTTGTGCGCCAAGGTGACCCTCGTCGAGTCGGCCCCCTCGGCTATCGGGCCGGGGCTCTGGTCGACCGGCCAGCTCGACAGCGAGCCGCCCGAGCACGCATTACTGATGGACCAGGGCGGGGTCACCGCGGCGGTGAGCGGCTGCGCCCATCCAGGCATGGAGCGGATCATCGAGTGCGGGACCGAGATCCTCGGCAAGCGTATCGACTGGGCCATCGGCGGCTTCCATCTGATGTATGCGGATCAGCCCGCGATCGAGCGCGCGATCGCGGCGTTGCGCTCGCTCGAGGTCCGGCAGGTCGTGCCGACCCATTGCACAGGTGATCAGGCGCGCGCGGCCTTCGCCAAGGCATGGGGTGAGCACTGCGTCGACGGTGGTGTTGGGCGCGTCATCGCGCTTGGGTAGCTGCGTTGGCGGCCGCAGTGGTTGCTGGTTAGACTGCGGCATCGCCCGATGCCGCTCAATGCCAATGAAACCGATGAGGAGATGCCCATGAGCGCGATCCCGCTGCACTACAAGACCGCCTATCGTTGGACCGGTGAGGGTGAGGCCGGTGAGACGACCATCGAAGGTGCGCCGCTGCTCGCGGTGGGCTCGCCACACAGCACCGAACGCTACAGCCCGGAGCATCTATTGGTGGTTGCGGCCGAGACCTGTCTTGCGAACTATGTGCTGGTGATCGCGCAGATGTCACAGCTCGAGGTCAAGGGCTACCGCTCGAGCGCCGAGGGCGAGCTGGTGCAGGAAGGCGAGGTCGAATACCGCTTCTCGCGGGTCGTGATTCGACCCGAGGTCCGGGTCGAGGCCGGCAAGGAGGAACAGACGCGGCGCATCCTGGAGAAGGCGCATCAGCTTTGTCTGGTCGCGCGTTCGCTGAGCTGCCCGGTCGAGATGGAGCCGACCGTGCTGGCCGAATGACCCCCACCTAGAAACGGGATCGAGCCCCGCTCTCCGAGCGATTGAACGCCGAACGCATGCTGGCTCGGATAGAGGTGCGCCGCGCCTACGATTTCGAGCGCATCAGGTTCCGCAGAAGGTGCGTTCGATGATCTCGTGCGGCTGCGGTGGGCGGCGGTATTCGATGCAATCGGGGTGCTCGTCGAATGGCGTTGAGACCACCTCCAACAACCGGTCCAGCGGCGCAAGATCGCCTTGCTCGGCCGCATCGATCGCTTCCTGCACCCGATGGTTGCGCGGGATATAGGCGGGATTCACTGCGCGCATCGCGGCTTGGCGCTCGGCCTCGGGTTGGGTCTGCACCGCGAGCCGCTCGCGCCACTGCTGGGCCCAGTCGTCGAATGCGCCCGGGTCGTCGAAGAGCTCACGTACCGGGCCGTCGGTCGATGGATCATCAGCGCTGAGTGCGCAGAGCTCGCGGAAGGTATTGGTGAAGTCGGCCTGCTGCTGCGCCATGCGGCCGAGTAGGTCGAGTGCGAGGTCGTCGTCGCCGGCACGGGCATCGGCGAGCCCGATCTTCGCCCGAAGGCCGCCGTAGTAGGCCTGCTCGAAGGCGTTGCCATAGGTGTCGAGCGCCGCGCGGGCCGACTTCTGCGCGGCATGCTCGTCCTCGCCGAGCAGGGGCAGCAGGCAGTTGGCGAGCTGCGTCAGATTCCATAGCCCGGTGCTGGGCTGCTGGTCCCAGGCATAGCGGCCGAACCGGTCGATCGAGCTGTAGACCGCCTTCGGATCAAACGCATCGATGAAGGCGCAGGGGCCATAGTCGATGGTCTCGCCGGAGATGGCCGTGTTGTCGGTGTTCATCACCCCATGGATGAAGCCGACCAGCATCCAGCGCGCGATCAGCTCGGCCTGGCGTTGGACGACCTGCTCGAGCAGCGCACGATAGGGCCGATCTGCGTCACGGCAGGCCGGATAGTGGCGAGCGATCACATAATCCGCCAGGTGGCGGACCGCCTCGCGATCGTCACGGCGCGCGAAGTACTCGAAGGTGCCGACCCGCGTATGGCCGGCCGCAACGCGCACCAGGATCGCGCCGGGCTCGATGCGCTCGCGATAGACCTCCTCGCCGGTCGCAACCATCGCCAAGGCCCGAGTGGTCGGGATGCCGAGTCCCTGCATCGCCTCGCCGAGCACGTATTCGCGCAGCACCGGCCCGAGCACCGCGCGGCCGTCGCCCATCCGCGAGAACGGCGTTCGCCCGGACCCCTTGAGGTGGAGATCGCGACGGATGCCGTCGCGGTCGATCAGCTCGCCGAGCAGGATGGCGCGGCCATCGCCGAGACTCGGCACGAACTGGCCGTACTGATGGCCGGCATAGGCCATCGCCAGCGGCTCGGCGCCGGGGGGGATCAGATTACCGGCCAGGATCTGGGCGCCGGTGTCGGTCGCGAGCAGCTCGACATCGAGGCCGAGCTGCGAGGCGAGCGAGTGATTCAGCCGCAGTAAAGTCGGCTGAGCGACGGGCGTTGGCTCGATGCGCGCATAGAAAACCTCGGGGAGTCGAGCATAGCTGTTATCGAACGTGAAGCGAGGCGTGACGGGCTGGGAGAGGGCTTGATTCATCGCGTGATGCTGTCCTGAGGCTGCCGGGCCGTCGCTACGATCGGGCCTACGCCGCAGCGCAGAATACCGAGTGCAGGACTAGGTTATTAAGCGGAGCATGCGGGCGGCGCCAACCAGTCTCAACACCGACCTCGGTGCAAGCACCCTTCAAATGCATTGGATCTTGGCTGGGTCAAGCGCGAGCACAGGTGCGTGCCCGCGCTTCCGTTCCACGCAGGCGCGTTCCTGTCGGGAACTGCGGACCGACAGCCCTCAAAGCAGGAACGTCGGAAAGCAGGAACGTCAGATGAGTCCAGGTTGCGTCTAGAACTCTTCGTCCCCGCCGAAGAAGTCGCCGAAGAAACCGCTGTCTTCCTCCGGCGGTGCCTCCATCGGCTCATCAACCATCGGTTCATCGGCGGGCGGCTCCAGGCCCTCGTCGGCGGGCGCTGCGGTCTCGGCGGCCTCGCTGTCGTCGGCGAACATCCCGGTGACGGCATTGGCGAGCAGCACACCACCGGCGACCCCCATCGCGGTCTGCATCGCGCCAGCCATGAAGCCGCCGCCGCGGCCAGCTGATGCGGCCTGGCCAGACGTCCCTGGTGCCATCCCTAAGCGGGCGACGGCCGGATCGGTGGGGTTGGTCCAGCCTGAGCGCTTGGGTTGGGCTGCGGCCGTCGCGGATGGTTTCGCACCGGGCGGAGGTGGGGGCGCCGTCGGCTTCGCCTGCGGGGCACCGCCGAACAGCCCGCCAAGGAAACCGCCTGCTGAGGTCTGTGGCCGCTCGGCCCGCTCCTTCTCGAGCTGCTCGACCCGGCCTTGCAGGTTGCGTAGGCCTTGCTCCTGTACCAGCACGACCTGGGCGAGCAGATAGGAGGCCGAAGGTTGCTTGGCCATGTGCTCCTGGATCAACGCCTCGGCCTCCGGGTCGCGCGGTTCGCCTTGCTGCTCGGCTTGGCGCAAGCGGTCGAATAGGCCATCGATCATCTCACGTTCTTGTTGGTTCAACGCTTAGTTACCTCAGTCTGGTGACAACGCTGTTCTGCTTTCGAGAAAGCGTTAGGGCACTGGTGCTGGCATGCAAGTGGCGCCAAGTGCCTGCTCGCTGTATCCGGCTTTGGGTGCGATGGTTTGTCTTCCGCGCCGGCGGTGCCGGTCCCGACCTCAAGACCGCGGCGGATCATAGCGGATCGATCAGCACTCGCTCGCAAGGGTGTCTGTTGCCCGCGGGTGATCGGCCCTCGGGGTCCGGGGTTCGGGGTCCGAGGTCCGGGGTTCGGTGCAGGTTTAGCCGAGTGCCATCTCGTCATAATAGCGCGCGCGGTAGAGTAGTCTCGGCGTGGCACCATCGGTGAAGCCGCTACGGGTATGCAGCACGTTGGTGGAGATTAGACCCCAGCCGGATTCCAGCCGACCGCTCAGGTGCCAGGGCGTGTCGCGATGCAGCACATCCTTGAGACAGGTCACGGCCTCGGTGGTGAGTGGATCGTCGCGCCAGACGATGTTGCGCGGCCGATTGGTGTAGCGCATGTGCAACCTTCCGCTCGGGCTGACCGAGAAGACCGGGCCGGTCCGATCTGGACGCAGCTGCTCACCGTCGCAGTAGCTGGCCGGGATGGTCATGCACTCGGGGTGCATCAGCGCGCGGATGTAGTCGGGAGATTGGTCCCGAACCAGGATGTAGGCGATCTCGTGGTCCAGCAGGTCGTTGGCGCCGCCTTCCGCCGCCGGGTGCACGCAGTGCAGCAGCAGACCGCGGATCTGCCGCTCCGGCGCATTGTAGTAGCCATCGGTGTGCCACGCGATGGGACGGTTGGAGTAGGGGATGAAGTCGCGGTGATCGGCGTCGGTCTGTACCGTCAGCGAGGTGATCGCATCCTCGTCGGCGCCGCGATTATGGTCGAGCCGGTGCAACCCGAAGGCCGCGCCGAGCGCGGTCGGGATCGCCTTGTCGGGATCATCGCCGGTCTTGCCGACATAGATGGCCATGTTGGCGCGCCGGCAACGGTCGAGGATCGCGTTGCGCTGCGCATCCGTGAGTCGGCGCGGATCATCGAGCTCGACGACGAGCGCGCTCAGCTCAGTGGGTGCCGCGGCGAGCTTGGCATCCCGCCAGCGTTGGTAGGCGGTTTCGGCCGCCAGATCGAACGGGGAATCGGACACGGGATGCGCTCGTCACAGACTGCTTTCGATGAAAACGAGGCGCGATTCTCGCATAATCGTTACGGCTTTTCCCGTTCATCACAGGCACTCTGAGGTCCCCCCCTCAACCGGGGTCATCGCCGCTAGGTGCGGGCCGGGGCTCCTGAAATGCAACGAATAGTCGTTCCAGCGGACAGGGCCAGTGGCTCGCGGCGGGCTTCGCTTGCGTGACTGCTGATGCGCTTCAGCGCGTCTGAAGCCCCGCAGCGAGCCCGGGGTTGCGCGCGATGAAGGCGCGTAGCGCGGCCAGAGCCCGCCGGCGCGACGGACGCATGCGTAGCGGATCGCTTGTGCAGGGCTGGCAGCGGACATGCTCGAGGTAGGCGGCATCCGCGCCATGCTCGAGCAGGCCGGCTAAGATCAGTTCGTGGTACCAATCGTAGGGCTTGAGCATCGTGTCGATCGCGTCTGCGGTGGCGCGATAGGTCAGGCACCGGGTCGCTGTGCCGTCGAGGTCGACCTCGATCTCGGTGCGGCGATAGCCCGGGCCTTCGAACCGGTCCAGGGTCGGCAATTGTGCCTCGGCGAGGCGATAGACGACGCCGAACACCCGATCGGATGCCGTCGCCGGTACGATATCGCCCTTGCCGGATGCGTCCGCGCCGCGCTTATGGAACGCGAGTCGCCAGCCCCGCAGCTCCGTCGTGCCGAGCACCTGCGCCGAATCGGTGCGCGCCTGCAGGCGGGTGCTCAACATATTGGAGCCGAAGGCGAGGTAATGAACTGTCGCTTCTCGGTTCAACGCTCGGCGGTGATCTGCTGGCCGGTGTTGGCTTCAAGGGCGAGCCGCCCACCCGCATCGATCCCACCCGCATCGATCTCGAAGCGGGCGACCTGCTGCAGCAGCTCGAGGAACTGCTGCTCGACCTCCATCTGCGGCTCCGGGCAGGCCATCATGGTGCCGGCGAGGGTGCCGAAGGCTATCCCTTCACCGGTCAGCTCATAGCCGCCCATGAAGCGATTACAGCCGCTGCTGCCGGCCACGCGGTCGTTCTCGAGGAACTGCAGCGTTACAGTGACCTCATCTGGAACCGCTTCGCCACCGATGGTCTTCACCGTCCATTCGGCCCCTTCGATTAGGTCGCGAGGGTCTCCTCCGCACCCCTGCAGGCGTCGCTCATCGGTCTCGACGACGACGCTGGCCGGATGCGGCATGCCGGTCATATCGTCGCGACAGAGCCGTTCGCGCACCGTGACGGTTATGCCTGCGTCAGGCAAGACATAACGGGTCGCGCCGTTGTGCTGCTGCGGGGGCGGCAGTGCGGTCTCGATCTCGCGCGTCCCATAGTCGAGGCTGAGCCGGATCTGTCCGCCGTTGATCTGCAGCGTCCAGCCAGGCTCGTTGCCGCTGGCCGAGAAGGGGTCAGGCTCCGCGGGTACCGCCGGGACGCATTCGGGCAGCAGCTCGCCTTGCAGGCCGACCAGGGCCGTATTGCCCTTCGACCAGAAGAAGGTACCCGGGTCACCCTTCGCTTCAAAGCGGGCGCCGGAGGCCGCTACCGCCGGGTGCAGATCGATGGTCTCACCGTCGACGCGCAGGCGCGCGTGGTCGTCGATGAATCCGATCTCGATCTCGGTCTCGCCGCAGACCATGCGGGAGCCAAAGCCAATGGGCTTGAACTGATGCAAGCGCATCTCGCCGACATCCCTCGGCTCGGTGCCGGCAGCGACGGCCAGCGGATCGCTCAGCCAGGTTGGGCGGCCATGGCTCCAGATTGCGCCGCGTAGCTGACCGCTAGTATCGATTGGCACCCGGAGAGCGAAGGGCAGCGGGATCTGGCGCCCCTCGGTCGGGAAGCGGGAATCGGCGCGGACGCGGCCCTGCTCGTCGCGAAATTCCACCACGGCGACACTGTCTGGCGTCAATGCGATCCGCTGCAGATAGAAGAGCTCACCGGTCAGGGTCCGCATCCCATCCTCGCCTTGAGCCATGCCACTGGCGGCGAGCAGGATGAGGCTGAGCAGGAAGACAGGCAGGTGCATCAGGTTCGGCTCCGAGGTTTGGCTAGCTCGAGCCGATGCTAATCGCTCGCATCACGGCTGAACAGTGCCGGCGTGCAGTCAGCACTGAGCTTTGGCTCTGCGTCCGAGTCCGGGTCTTGATGCCAGTGCAGGCCCGCCTCGGCACTGCGCTCGAGCTCGGCGATCACCTGCGCGCCGAGTAGCAAGATGGCCGCGGCGGCCTCTAGATACAGCAGCAGGATGACCACGGTGCCGAGCGAGCCGTAGACGAGGTTGACCATCGAGACCTTGGCGAACCACCAGACCAACGCAAGCCGGATCAGCTCCGAGAGCGCTGCCGCGACCAATCCGCCGACCAAGGCGCGGCCGGTATGGATCGGCACCACCGGCAGGATCTTGTAGACCGAGGCGCAGAGCACCGCGACGCCCAAGAAGCTCGACGCCCAGAGCCCGAATACGGCCGCGGCCGAGAGCGGCAAATGCACGCCCAGCAGACTGAGATCGAGCCTGTCCATCGCATTGAAGAGTGCGACCAAGCCGGTCAGCCCGAACAGCGCGACGCCGAGCACGGCAACGTAGAGGTAGGGCAGGAGCACAGCGACCCAGAAACGCCGCGACCTGGAGCGCCGATGGCGATGGAAGATGATCGCGAAGGCATCATCGAGCATCCGGAATGCAAGGGAGCTGAAGAACAGCATGACGCCGAAGCCGACCCAGCCGATCATCTGGCGTTGGGCGAGGAGCGAGCGCAGGGATTCCATGAGCAGCTCTGAGCGCCCCGGCGTCAACAAGCGCGCCTGCAGGGCGATCACCTCGAGCAGCCGCTCTTCGCTGACCACGTGCGAGAGGGTGACCGCCAGCACTGCGAACAGCGGGATGATCGACAGCAGGATGTTGTAGCCGACGCCGCCCGCGAGCAGCAGGCCCCGATTACGGCTGAAGTGCTGCAGGACACGCTGGACGAAGCACAGCAGGCAATTGATCAGCGCGATGGTCGAGCGTGCATCAGTCTGCGGCATCATGAGGTTCGCTTTCCCATCGCTGGTCGGCTGCGGGCGCCGCTGCCATAGGAACCGGCTTGGAGCTTTGCATCTGTGTGTTGTCCTCTCCGCAGTGGGGGGTCCGGGCTTGTGCGAGTGTGCAACGGCTTGTGTTGGCAAAGGAAGCATGATGATCGGATCGCTGGGCGGGAGGGCCAACAGCCAACGGCTTTCGACGTGAATGGCGAACGGTATTCGCAACTCGGGCGCGTCTGGCCTGTCGGATGCCCGAACGACGGCAACTGTGAGGGTCGATCATTGGCGAAGATGAAGCTCAACCGCCGACGCTTTCTGCAACTTGCCACCGCCGCGTTGGCGGCGAACGGCTATCCGGTCTCGGCCTCGTCCGTTGCACTTGCGCTGACCAAGCCGATCCCGAGCAGCGGCGAGCGGGTGCCGGTCGTCGGTATGGGCACCTGGATCACCTTCAATGTCGGCGATGATCCGGATGCCTTGGCAGTCCGAACCGAGATCCTCCGCGCCTTCTTCGCAGCCGGCGGCGGCATGATCGATTCCTCACCGATGTACGGCTCGGCGGAGGCGGTGCTCGGCCGTGTGCTGCCGCGGCTCCACCAGACCCAGGGCCTGTTCTCGGCGACCAAGGTGTGGACCAGTTCCGGTCGGGCCGGACCGATCGAGATCGCCGAATCACAAGACCTCTGGGGCGTGGATCGGTTTGATCTGCTCCAGGTCCACAATCTGCTCGCTTGGTCCGCGCATCTCGAGACGCTGAAGCAGATGAAGGCCGAGGGACGGGTGCGCTACATCGGGGTGACGACCTCGCACGGGCGGCGGCATGCCGAGCTCGAGCAGGTGATGCGCGATGAGCCAGTCGATTTCGTGCAGCTGACCTACAATATCGTCGACCGTGAGGTCGAGCAAAGGTTGCTTCCGCTCGCCCAGGAGCGCGGGATTGCCGTCATCGCCAACCGGCCGTTTCGGCGCAAGGCGCTCATCCATCGAGCCGAAGGCCATCCTCTACCGGGCTGGGCCGCCGCGATCGGCTGCAAGACCTGGGCACAGGCCCTACTGAAGTTCATCGTTTCTCATCCGGTCGTGACCTGCGCGATCCCGGCGACCAGCCAGGTCGCGCACATGCGGGAGAATATGGCCGCTGCTACGGAGCCTCTGCCCGATGCGGCGCTGCGCCGCCGGATGGCCGCCGACTTCGCAGCGCTCTGAAAGACGGCCGAAATCTGGCTTGCCGAGTCACCCAGCGGGCGTTGAGCAATGGCTGACTGGCTGAGCTACTCGATCACCGACTTTCTGCCGTTCACGCAGGAGACCTTCCTGCGCCTGACCGAGCGCTACAACCTGCGCTTTGGTCTCGCCGTGATCGTTGGCGGTTTCAGTGGCATCCTGTCGCTATGGCTGCTGTGGCAGCCTAGACGCTGGCGCCAGCGGGCCGTGCTCGCCGCCTTCGGAGCGAGCTGGCTCTGGATCAGTTGGGCCTACCAGATCGAGATGCTGGCGCCACTGCTCTGGGCGGCCGAGCTCTTCGCGCTCGCCTTCGCGTTACAGAGCGGATTGCTGCTGGCCGCTGCAGCCTTGATGAGTCCGGAGCCAGCGCCGCGCTTGGCGACGGATCGGCTCGGTCCGGGCCGATGGCTTGGCTACGGCATGCTGACATTCGCGGTGCTGGTGTTGCCGCTCGTCGAACTGGCAGCTGGCCGCGCGTGGTCCATGGTTGCGCTGTTTGGCACCGCCCCGGAGACGACGGCGATCGGGACGCTCGGCCTCGCCGCGCTGATGGCCCCAAGGCTACGGCTGCTGTTGATGCCGGTGCCGGTCTTCTGGTGCCTGATATCGTCCCTGCTGCGGTTGGGGCTGGGTGATCCGCTGTGGTTGGTGCCGGGGCTTGCCGCGGTGGTTGGGATGATCGCGATTCGTCCCGACGGCTGGGGAGCGCGAACCCATCTTGACTGACACCTTATGGCCGACTGCGGGCACAACTCGGTGCAGTCGATGCGGCGGATCATATTCCCATCGGTCAATCATCGGGATGAAGAATTACGACGTGCAAGCAGGGTCAGAACCTGTTAGCGTGGGCGCCATGAGGAATCGCCGGTAAACCGATCGGGACTAACGGCTCCAACCCTTTTCGACAGGATACTGGCTCTGGATTGACCGTCCGAGCCAGGTTTTAACGTCGAGATCGACAAGCCTTTTGTCTCCTCATCTCACCGGGTATCGGATGTTTGCTCGGCCTGTCGGCCGATGTACGCGCCTAGATGCCTGCCATAACGCCTTTGTAGCGCTCCGCTGTCGACGAAACTCCTTCGGTGGTTTTCGATAGTGCCATAGCCTTTCCGAGGCCCCCACCTAGACCAAGAGAATCGACAGCAATGAATATCTACGTCGGCAATTTGCCCTACTCAATCACCGATACCGACCTTCGTGAAACCTTCGCGGAGTACGGAAAGATCGATGAAGTCAACCTGATCACCGATAAGTTCAGCGGCGAGTCAAAGGGCTTTGGCTTCGTTGAGATGCACAGCAACTCTGAGGCAGACGCAGCCATCAAGGCGCTCAATGGGACCGACCTGAAAGGCCGAAATATCACGGTGAACCAGGCAAAGCCTCGAGGCGAGCGCTCGAGCCGCCCCGGTGGCGGAGGCGGTCGCCGCTGGTAAGCGCCTGCGTCTAACAGCCTGCCGTTCGCGGCATCGTTCGCATCGGCAGGCGACAGACGACCACAAGTGCCCCCCATTTGATCGCGATTCGTATCGAATCAGCGATGACAGTGCGCATGACGCACAGCAACAAAAAGGCAGATTTCTCATGACGACTCTTCTTAAGACAGTCGGCGTCGCCGCCATTATCGGTCTTGCCGGCGCCTCCTTCTCGGCCAATGCCTGGTGGGGCGCGCCTGGGGGCTATGGCGGCAACAACGGCATGATGGATGGCCTGACTGATATGTTCGGCGACGGTTACAGCGACTTCAACATGAACATGAGCGGTGGAGGCACCGGTCGCGGCTATGGGCGTGGTTACGGACGCGGCTATGGCTACGGGCGAGGCGCCGGTACACCCTATGGCTATGGTTACGGCGCCCCGGGTGGCTACGGGGCCCCCTACGGCGGTATGGGCATGCCATACGGTGCGCCTTATGGCGGAGGCTATGGAGCGCCCTATGGGGGCATGCCCTATGGCGCGCCGCAGCAGGCGCCCGCAGCCCAGCCAATGCCGCCGCAGCAGTGAGGGCTTGTCCACTCTCTGCTTCCCGAAGCTGCCGCGACCGGTGGGCGCGGCATTGGGAAGTCGTTTGTGGACAGGCAGTCAGCGCGTAAGGGGATTGCTGATTGCAGTTCCCAGTGCCCGGCACGCCGTTGCTGCAGGCAACAGGCGTGACGGGGCTGAGCTGGCCGTCAAACTGCTGACGGGCGAGCCATTCAGCGCAGCCCGAATGCCACCGGCAAGCTGATGGTCAGGCTGTCGCGGCCTAGGCTCGCCGGAATCCTCGGCAGCGGGGAAGCGCGATCCAGCATCGCTTGGGCTTCACGATCCAGCAACGGATGACCAGAGCTTTGAGTGATGTGCTTAGCCAGCACCCGCCCGCTGCGTGAGACGGTGAAGGTCACCTTAACAGTCCCTTCCTGGCCGAGACGGCGTGCCTGCAACGGGTAGCGTTTGTGCCGTGCGAGCCAGGTCGCGAGCCGACCGTAGTAGTTGCGGGCGTCGGCTTTGCTGCTGCCGCCTCCGCTGGGACGGTTTCCACTTCCACCGTTGCCTCGGCCGCCGTCGCTGCCATCCGCTCGGCCGCGGTTCCCTTCATGCTGACCGTCTGCGCCGCCGTGCCCGGCTTCTGGCAGGGTCGAAGCAGGGGTGGAGCTGGTGGTCCTGCCTGACTGCGGCGCAGTGGTGGCTGACGTGCTGCGCAAGGTGCTCCGGCGACGGGCGACTTCAGCGCGGGCCGTCGCTATGGCCTCCTCGCGATGGTCATCGCTTGTCGTGCTGCGCCGCGGCGGCTCGGTACTCGGCTTGCGATGGTGCTGCCTCTGCTGATGTGCAGATGCCGCTGGCGGTTCGCCCACCTGTCGGATCGGCGCTGGCTCCTCAGATAGCTCGGGTCTTGGCGCTCGCATCGGCTTGGATGCTGGCCTGGGAACAAGCCTGTTGGGGGCCGCCTTAGCAACAAGCTGCTCGTTCGGCGGTCGGGTCTCGACTCGGTCCTCAGTAAGGCGCTCAACGGGGTGGTCCGAGCCCAACTCGGCGCTCAGCGCCTCAGCGCCCAGCGGCTCAAGGGCCTGAGTAATCTCGTTGCCGTGCTCGGCCGGCACCGGCCGCAGCGCACCGCCGCCCTGCTCAGCATCCGACCCGCGGGGCGCTGGGTGGCCGCCCGTACCGAGCTCGAGCCGAATGCCGTTCGGCGCCGCAGCGATCGGCATCGTTGCCTGCACCAGCGCATAGGCGAGCGCTGCATGCGCAAGGCCAGCAATCAATAGAGCGATCAGCCATTGTCGGGGAGTGATCTCCATGCTGATACCCCGCTCAGCGCGCAGCCGGCTGTGACAGCAGCTGCACCTGCTCGACCCCAGCCGCGCGCAGGTGATCGAGCAGCTGGCGCAGCTGCCGATGGCGCACCTGGGCATCCGCTTTCAGGGTGACGGTTGGCGCGGTGGAAGCCGCGTCAGTGGAGACTGTTTCCGGCGCGCTGGAGCCGCCTGCCTGTTGTTGGGTTGCGCGCCAGGCGGCGAGGCGCTGACTGATCCGTTCAGCGAGCACCTCATCAGCAAGCACCTCGCCGTCTAAAGCCACTCGGCCGGACGCGTCGAGCAGCACCAGGATTGCGTCGGTACTGTCCGACTGGCCTTGGTCCGAGCGGGGTGGCTCGATACGTAGGGCGTCCGGCGCGCGCACCTGTCCGGCAAGCATGAAGAAGATCAGCATCAGGAACACGATATTGATCAACGGGATCAAGGTGTCTTCGAGGTCGCGTGGCTGATGAGGTTCGTTGAATCGCATAATGCTGGTATCAATCGACGATTGAGTGTAGCGGCTACTGCAGCCGCAGGATCGTCACGCCGGCGGCAGCGACCCTGTCGAACACACCTAGGGTCGTCTGCAATGGCACCTGATCGGCTGGTTGCAACAGCACGCGCAATGTCGGTGCGCGCTCCAGCCAGCCGCTGAGCGCTGGCTCGAGCTCGCCTGCGGGGATCGGCTCGCCGTTCAGATCGAGCTGCCCATCGGCATGGATGCGCAGGAGCAACGCGGGGGTCGGGGTCGCCGCCTGGGCACGCGCGGGCGCATCGACCGGAATGGCGTCGAGCTGAGTCAGGCGTGAGGCGAGCATGAAGAACAACAGTAGGATGAAGACTACGTCGATCAGTGGGGTGAGGGTGATCAGGCGCCGGCGCGGTCGCCGCGGCAGTTCAAATTGCATGACGGATGCCGGCGGTGGTGGGCTCCTTCGGGATGGCCTCTTTCGGGGCGAGGCCTGGGCTCCTGATGGAGTTGGCAGAATCCGGCCTGCGAGGCTCGACAATGCCGCGGGTAAAGACCCGCGTCAGCGCATCCTCCATCTGATGACCGCAGCGCTCGACCCGCCGTTCGAGCCAGCTATGCAGAAGGACGACCGGGATCGCGACGCCGAGACCGGCCGCGGTCGTTAACAGGGCCTGCCAGATCCCCCCCGACAAAAGGGCAGGATTCACCTGGCTGCCGGCCAGCTCCAACTGGCGGAACGCCTCGATCATCCCGAGCACGGTGCCGAGCAGCCCGAGCAGCGGACTCAGGGCCGCAATCACCTCGAGCGCCCTAAGCCAGGCACGCAATTGCTCGAGCTGAGCGGTGGCGAAGCGGGTCAGCTCCTCGCGCAGCAATTGGATATCGACGCTGGGCAAGGCCAGTCCGCGGAAGGCCTGTTCCAGTAACCGTGCGGTCGGCTGCGTGCTGCCCTCGACTGCGGCGAGCGCCTTGCCCGGGGCGTACTGGTACCAAAACCGCAGCGCGCGATCGGCTGGCTCGCTGGCATTCAGGCGCAGGCGCGCGAACTGCCACAGCTTGACCAGCAGGATCGACAGGGCGGCGACCGACAGCAACGCGAGCACGAGCAGCACGGGCCCGCCATTCCCCAAGGTTTCACCGAGCATGCCCGCTTCCGGTGAGCCTGTAGAGGCTCCGATTCCGTCGGCGAGCTCGGTGGCGACGGTTCCGGACCCGGCCGGCGAAGGCGACGCCTCGGGGGAGGAGGTCGGGATGCTTGCACCACTATCGATCGCCTTTGCAGAAGGATTCAGCGTATCCGCTGGCGCCGAATCTGCTGCGCGCTGGGCGGTGGGTATCGCCGGATCGGTGTTGATCTCGGGCTCCGTTCCGGGTGGGGCCGGACTGCTCGTTGCCGTCGCCTGGCTCGCTGATGTTGTCCCAGCGCTGTCTGTCATTTGAACAGCTCGACCTCGAGCTTCGTCGATAGCTCGAGCTGAGAGACCTCATTGGGTAATTCACCCTCGGGGCCGGCGAGCTCGAGCAGGTCATTGACGAGGATGCGGCCCATCTCGTCGCACTGGGTGTCAGCCAGATCGAACAGCTTGACGCTGGTCTTGTCGGCGGCGATTGGCGCCGCATCCAGCGTCAACCGGCGTTGGATAAAGCCCTGGCCATCGAATAGCACCAGCTCGAGCTGCAACGCCTTCAGTGGGGTGCCGAGACCGTTCTGAAAGACCAGGTAGACGCGGCAGGAGCCGTCGAGTTGTTCGAGCCGATTCAGCTCGACACCGAGGCGGCCGGGCTCGTCAGGCGCGGTCGACTCCTGGGCTGGGCCGGCTTCTTCCGACTCAGCCGACTCTTCAGGTGCGGCGTCTTGCTTAGACGTGGCGCTCTCTTCTGATGTGCTGCTCTGTTCGGCCCCGCCGCCATTGTCGCTGGGGGCATCTTCACTGAGGCTGACGAGCGGGAACATGAGGATCAGTCCGGCGATCAGACCGGCAATGAGACCGGCCGGGCCGCTCAAGGGACTGCGGTGATGTTCGGCCGGACGCGGATTCGGTTTTGGAGGATTCGGAGTCGACATGATTGGATTCTGTCATCTTGAGGTTGAGGTCAAACCGAGCCGGAGCGGCCCGGGCCGGGCGGGTTCAATGGCCGTCATATCGCTGCCATTATCGCGCGGCCGTTCGTTTGCGGTACAACCGGTGCGGGGATTTGAGCGCGCGCCCCCACACAAGGGGCATGAAGATGTTTAGCGCCGCGACGCGGCTCTGGTTCCAGCGCCACTTCGACGCCCCCACTGAGGCGCAGTCGCTTGGCTGGCCGATCATCGCCGCCGGGCAGCATGTCCTGATCACGGCGCCGACCGGCAGCGGCAAGACGCTGGCGGCCTTCCTGTGGGCCATCGACCGGCTGATGGCGGCGCCAGACCGCGGCGCTGAGGGATCAGGCCGTGCCGCCACGGCCTCATGCGGCAATGCCCCCGACGCTCCGGCCTGGCCCCGCTGTGATCCGGCCGACGCCACCTCGCAAGACGGCGCCACTGGTA
>JAAAOQ010000092.1 GCA_009908845.1 Gammaproteobacteria bacterium | reverse complement strand
GGCGGGGTCGCCACCATCGTCGATTGGGACTGGCGCACCGCCGGCAAGACCCGCGACGGCGAGGGCTACCACGAAGAAGGCTACATCCAAGGCAACGGCGAGCACCGCTACACCTACAAGTCGATCAAGGGCGATTTCACCTATGACGAGAATATCGTCCCCGAATACGCCTGGTTCGACGGCCAGATGGTCTATACCACGATCGATACCACCTTCGACCCCGATGCCGACTCGATCGAGATCAACGGCTTCAGCGGCTCGCGCGAGGACGATCGCTCGCGCATCTGGCCGTTCAAGCGGATGCACACCTGGCAGCCGTACGACAAGGGCCACGGCACCCTGGTCTACACCCACCTTTGGGGTGAGGACGAGGCCGCCTACTGGGGCAACTACGATATGAGCGCCGCAATCGAGAAGGGCATGGCCGACTTCGGGCTCGACTACTCCGGCGAGTACGGCTTCATCGAGACGATCTCCTGGTGGCCGATCACGCACATGGTCGCGCCCAAGGAGCAGGCGCTCGGCTGTGGTGACTGCCACAGGCCACGGGACAGCCGCCTGGCCGAGGTCAAGGGCATCTACCTGCCTGGCCGCGACCGCAATGCCTGGCTCGATAATCTCGGCACCATCCTGGTGTTCGGCACCCTGGGTGGCCTCCTGATCCACGCCGGCATCCGCTTCTTCTCACCGAAGGGAGACCACCACTGATGGCCCTGCACCGCGTCAAGATCTTCAGCCTGTTCGAGCGCTTC
The DNA here is from genome assembly GCA_009908845.1 of Gammaproteobacteria bacterium. Classification (GTDB taxonomy): domain Bacteria; phylum Pseudomonadota; class Gammaproteobacteria; order Chromatiales; family Chromatiaceae; genus Lamprobacter. The sequence goes on along the minus strand of JAAAOQ010000092.1, from coordinate 14,698 downwards.
TGGCACTGGTCGCAGATGCTGCTGATCGTCGTGCTGCTGATCACCGGCTTCGGGCTGCACGGCTTCCATAATCTGCTCAGTTTCGAGCAGGCGGTGACCTTGCACACCGGCGCCGCGCTGGCACTGCTGGTGGTCTGGGCCTTCGGCACCTTCTGGCTCTTCACCACCCGCAACTGGCGGCACTTCATCCCCACCGCCAGCGGCATGTGGAACGTGCTGCGCTACTACAGCTTCGGTATCTTCAAGGGCGAGCGCCACCCCTACCGCAAGGCCTACTGGCGCAAGCACAACCCGTTGCAGGCGTTGGCCTACACCATGCTCAAGCTCGTGCTCTTCCCGGCCATCTGGATCAGCGGGCTGATCTATCTGTTCTATTTCGCCTGGCGTGACCTCCCGAACGCACCGGCTTGGCTCGAAAGCGTCGCCCTGATCCACACCGGAGCCGCGTTCGCGATCCTGACCTTCGTCTTCATCCACGTCTACATGCTCACCACCGGTCATTCGTTCCGCGACCACGTGATGCCGATGATCACCGGCTTCGACGAGGTCGACCTGACGCCCGAGGAAGAGGCCTACCTACGCAAGGACGAGCCAGAGCAGATTCGCTGACGATAGAACGGGCGATGCTCGCCACCATGGATAACCGGGCTTAGACTGGAGCGAATGCGCCTCACGAAGCGGCCAGCCCATGCACGGGATGACAAGATGACCCAAGATGAAATGTTGCAACGGATCACCAGCCGTCCCGACGTCTTCGGCGGCAAGCCGATCATTCGCGACTCGCGGATCTCGGTCGAGCTAATATTGAGCCTCCTGGCTCAGGGCGAGTCCAGCGACGCAATCTTGGACGATTACCCTGGATTGGAGGCGGAGGATATCAGCGCCTGCCTCGCCTACGCGCACGCGATCGATAAGCCAGAACAGATACGTCGGTTCAAATCGAGCCGCATAGCGAGATAGACGCTAGCCTCAATGTTCGCGGTACGCTTTACTCCGGTGGTCAACGAGCAGAACCAAAACTACCATCCGCCCGTCTTGAAGCACACAAATCGCTCGGTAGTCATCGATTCGATAGCGCCAGAAGTCCCCTAGCGGTCCGCTCAGGCGCTTTCCGCGAGTGCGCGGATCGTCCAGTTCGCCGACCGCATCCATGTAGTCGACGATCCGCCGTGCGATTGGCTTATCGAGCTTCTTCAGCCTCCGCTTGGCCTTATCGGTATATTCAATCGTCCAGGCCAAGGTCCTTCTTCACGTCCGCAGCGGAATGCACAGGCTCTTCACCCTTGCGCACCTGCTCGATCACGACCGAGGCCAACTGATAGTCCTCTGCGTCATCGAGTCCCTGCTCAATAAACTCCCGAAGGTACTCGGCCTTAGAACGGCCTGTCTGTCTGGAGAGCTCGTTTAGCCTTTGTTCTGTGGCGTCAGGCAGTCGAATGGACGTCTCCATTGTGATCTCCAAAGAAAAACAGGCCCCTTACGGAGCCTGTTTGCAACGATCGATGTGGACAGGGGGTCGCGACTCAGTTCCGCGACTTGTCGACGAGCTGCTTCTCGCGGATCCAGGGCATCATCTCGCGCAGGCGCCCGCCGACCTCCTCGATCTGATGCTCCTGCGACAGCCGGCGCATCGCCTTCATGCGCGGGGCGCCGGCCTGGTTCTCGAGGATGAACTCGCGCGCGAAGGAGCCATCCTGGATCTGGCCGAGCACCCGCTTCATCTCGGCGCGGGTCTCGTCGGTGATGATGCGCGGGCCGCGGGTCAGGTCGCCGTACTCGGCCGTGTTGCTGATCGAGTAGCGCATGTTCGCGATGCCGCCCTCATAGATCAGGTCGACGATCAGCTTGACCTCGTGCAGGCACTCGAAATAGGCCATCTCCGGCTCGTAGCCGGCGTCGACCAGGGTCTCGAAGCCGGCCTGGATCAGCGCCGTCAGCCCGCCGCAGAGCACCACCTGCTCGCCGAACAGATCGGTCTCGCATTCCTCGCGGAAGCTGGTCTCGATGATCCCGGCGCGGCCGCCGCCGTTCGCTGACGCATAGGCCATCGCGATATCCCGCGCCTGCCCGGTCGCATCCTGCTGCACCGCGATCAGGCTCGGCACGCCGCCGCCCTGGGTGTAGGTGGAGCGCACCAGATGGCCCGGCCCCTTTGGTGCGATCATGATCACGTCCAGATCGGCGCGCGGCTCGATCTGGCCGTAGTGGATGTTGAAGCCGTGGGCGAAGGCCAGCGCGGCGCCCTGCTTGATGTTCGGCGCGACCTGGTCGCGATAGAGCTTAGCCTGGTGCTCGTCGGGGGCGAGGATCATCACCACATCGGCGCCGCTGACCGCGGCCGGGATCTCCTGCACCTCGAGCCCAGCGTCGCTCGCCTTGGCCGCCGAGGCCGAACCCGCGCGCAGGCCGACGACGACGTTGACGCCCGAGTCCTTCAGATTGTTCGCGTGAGCATGGCCCTGCGAGCCATAGCCGATGATCGCGACCTTCTTCCCCTGGATCAGCGAGAGGTCGGCGTCTTTGTCGTAGTAAACGTTGATGGCCATGATGGGTCCTAGTTCTGTCGATTGTTGTTCATAGTCGCGGGTCAGAGCGTCAGCCCCTTAGCGCCGCGCGCGATCCCGGTCGGCCCGGAGCGCACGACCTCGGTGATCAGCCCCTCCGGCACCGCCTCGATGAAGGCGTCGAGCTTGCGCGAGGCGCCGGTCAGCTCGACGATGTAGCTCGCCTCGGTCACATCGATGATCTTCGCGCGGAAGATCTCGGTCAGCCGCTTGAGCTCCTCGCGATCGCCGCCGGCCGCCTTGAGCTTGATCAGCATCATCTCGCGCTCGATGTGCTCGCCCTCGGAGAGGTCCTGCAGCTTGACGACGTCGATCAGCTTGTTCAGCTGCTTCTTGATCTGCTCGACGATGTCGTCGTTGCCGCTCGTGACCAGCGTCATCCGCGAGAGCGTCGGCTCGTCGGTCGGCGCCACCGTGAGGGATTCGATGTTGTAGCCGCGGGCCGAGAACAGGCCGGCGATGCGTGAGAGCGCGCCGGACTCGTTCTCGACCAGCATCGAAATGATGTGTCGCATAAGGGTTCCCAGCCTCAGGCCAACTCGCGCTCGGACATGGTCGGCGGCAGCTCCATCTCGTGGTGGCCCTTGCCGGCGCAGATCATCGGGTAGACGTTCTCGGAGGGATCGACCACGACATCGAGGAAGACGAAGCGATCGGTCATCGCGAAGGCCTCGCGCATCGCCGCTTCCAGTTCCTCGGGCCGCTCGACGCGCATGCCGACATGGCCGAAGCTCTCGGCGAGCGCGACGAAGTCCGGCAGCGCGTCGACATAGGAGTGCGCATAACGGCTCTCATAGAAGAACTCCTGCCATTGGCGCACCATGCCCATGTAGCCGTTGTTCAGCAGCACGACCTTGACGGGCAGATCGTACTGCTTGCAGGTCGCCATCTCCTGGATACACATCAGGATGCTCGCCTCGCCCGAGATACAGGCGACCTGCGCATCCGGGTGCGCGAGCTGCACACCCATCGCCGCCGGCAGCCCGAAGCCCATGGTGCCCAGCCCGCCCGAGTTGATCCAGCGCCGCGGCTTGTCGAACGGATAGAACTGGGCCGCGAACATCTGGTGCTGGCCGACATCGGAGGTCAGATAGAGCTCGCCGTTGGTGACCTTGTACAGGGTCTCGACCGCGAACTGCGGCTTGATCACCGGGCTCGAGCGGTCATAGCGCAGACAGTCGATCCCGCGCCAGTCGTCGATCTGTTTCCACCAGGCCGCGAGCGCGTTCTGGTCCGGTCGGCCGCCGCTCTCGCGCAGCACCCCGAGCATATCGGCGACGACGCTGCCGACCGGGCCGACGATCGGCACCTGCACCTTGACGTTCTTCGAGATCGACGAGGGGTCGACATCGACATGGATGATCTCGGCGTGCGGACAGAAGTGCTCGATCTTGCCGGTCACCCGGTCATCGAAGCGCGCGCCGATCGCAATCAGGCAGTCAGTCTCGTGCATGGCCATGTTGGCCTCATAGGTGCCATGCATCCCGAGCATGCCGAGGAACTGCTTGTCGGTCATCGGGTAGGCGCCGAGGCCCATCAGTGTGCTGGTGATCGGGTAGCCAAGCGCCCGCACCAGCTCGGTCAGCGGCGCCGCGGCGTCGTCGAGGATCGCGCCGCCGCCGGTGTAGAAGATCGGCCGCTTGGCATCGAGCATCGCCTCGACCGCCTTGCGGATCTGCCCCAGATGCCCGCGTTTGGCCGGGTTATACGAGCGGATGCTCAGATCGCGCGGATAGACGTACGGGATCTTGATGTTCGGGTCGGTGACATCCTTTGGGATATCGACCACGACCGGCCCAGGACGCCCAGACTGCGCGATGAAGAACGCCTTACGGATGGTCGCGGCCAGGTCTTCGATCCGCTTCACCAGGAAGTTGTGCTTGACGCAGGGTCGGGTGATGCCGACGGTGTCGACCTCCTGGAAGGCATCGCTGCCGATCACCGGTGTCGGGACTTGACCGGTGATCACCACCATCGGGATCGAGTCCATGTGCGCGGTGGCGATGCCGGTCACGGCGTTGGTCGCGCCCGGCCCCGAGGTCACCAGGCAGACGCCGCACTTACCAGTCGCGCGCGCATAGCCGTCCGCGGCATGCGTTGCGCCCTGCTCATGGCGCACCAGCACGTGCCGGATCGCATCGCCGCGCTTGAACAGCGCGTCATAGATCGGCAGCACCGCGCCGCCCGGATAGCCGAAGACGTACTCGACGCCCTCGTCGACGAGCGCCTGGATGGTGATCTCGGCGCCGCTCAGCATCGCTGGCTCACCGGTCTGCCCCCCCGGCCCGGGCGCAGCGGCCGAACCGCTCAACCCGGTCGCGGCAGTTTCGTCATTGTTAGGTCGGTCGACCGAATTTGAATGCACGCAGGCACCCTCCGTACGAATCGGCTCGGTGGATACAACGCCACAGGCAGCAGATACCGGGGCCGCACCAGAAGGTAGCAACCGCTCAAGGCATCAACCTGTCGTTGTGCCGCAGCAGGCCGCTACATCCGGATTGTGCAGGTCGAGACCAAGGTATCGTCCGACGAGCCGTCACGGTCTGAGCTGGGGATCACCGTCAAGCCCCGCTCACGCCCCGGGAGGTCCTTCCGGCTGCAGAGGCGAGAAGGCAGGGTCTGAGCAAGCTGTACTCCTCGCTCTGGCGACCCCTCGCGGTGCGTCAGGAGCGGGCTTCCTGAGCCACTGTAAACGCTCGAGATTACTAAAAAACTGATCATAGGGTCAACCACAGAACCTGCAAGCCGATCAGCGCACTGGCTCAACCGAGCAGCGCCTGGGAACGCTGGAACAGGAGCTGCGTGCGCTTGATCGCGCTCGCCTCCTGCTCATCGAGCACCAGCACCTTATCGCCCGCCACGTCGTCCCCCTGAAAGACGCGCTCGAGCACCAAGGCCTCGCGTCTGAACAGGTGACGAAGGTTCATCCGGATCATCATGATCTCGAGCTCAAACTCGCTCTTCAGACCCTGAAAGCGCTTCCGATCCTCTTCATCGGCGCAAAGCCGCAAGCGATCCGCCAAGGTCCTCTCGACCGCAGCCTCAACCGCCCTGAGCTTGGGTAACAGATCGTCACGCAGCTCGCTCGCCTTGATCCGCTGTTGGCTCATGGTCGCAGCGCGCCTCCCGCCATCCTGCCTGCCCTTCTAACCCTCGCATAGCTCCAGACGCTGCTCAATACGCTGAATCCGCTCAACGAGCCGATCGATCGTCGCCTGCTGAAGCGCGACGTCTTCCGCCTGTCCAGCTGCATCGCGTCGCACGCCAGCAACCGAGGTCTCGAGCCGGTTCAGCCGATGCTTGACCTCCGAAAACTCATCGCGCATCTCCGTTTGAAGACGTCCGATCTGATTTCGTCGAGCACGAAACTGTTCCAAGATCAGATGCTCAATGTTGTCGGTCATGGTCGGTTACCTAATGCGACGCTGATCGAACCCGCTCCTACTCCGGTTCCTTACTCCGGATCATACCCCAGCACCGGCGACAGCCAGCGCTCGGCCTGCTCCAGGGTCTGGCCCTTGCGCTTGGCGTAGTCCTCGACCTGGTCCTTCATGATCTTCCCGGTGCCGAAGTAGCGCGACTGCGGGTGCGCGAAGTACCAGCCCGAGACCGCCGCGGTCGGCAGCATCGCATAGCTCTCGGTGATGGTCAGACCGATGCGCTCGTCGGGCTTCAACAGCTCCCACAGGGTGCCCTTCTCGGTATGGTCCGGGCAGGCCGGATAGCCGGGCGCCGGGCGGATGCCCTGATACTTCTCGGCGATCAGCGCATCGTTGTCGAGCTGTTCGTCCGCTGCATAGCCCCAGAGTGCGGTGCGCACCAGCTGATGCAGCCGTTCGGCGAAGGCCTCGGCCAGACGGTCCGCCAGCGCCTTGAGCATGATCGAGCTGTAGTCGTCGTGGTCGGCCTCGAAACGCTCGATGTGCTCGTCGATGCCAACGCCGGTAGTCACCGCAAAGGCGCCGACGTAGTCGCGCTTGTGCGAATCGGCCGGGGCGACATAGTCGGCCAGGCTCAGGTTCGGCTGCTGGGCGCCGGCCTTGCCCTTGTTCTGGCCGCTGCGCTGCATCTGCTGGCGGATCATGTGCAGGGTCGCACTGACCTCGCTGCGCGCCTCGTCCGAATAGAGCGCGATGTCGGCCTCCTCGACCCGGTTGGCCGGGAAGAAGCCGCAGACGCAGCGCGCGGTCAGCCAGCGCTCCTTGACGATCCGTTCCAGGAACGGCACCGCATCATCGAACAGCTGCCGCGCCTCCTTGCCGACGATCTCGTCGTCGAGGATCGCCGGGTACTTGCCGGCCAATTCCCAGGCCTTAAAGAACGGCGTCCAGTCGATGTAATTCACCAGATCGTCGAGCGGATAGTTGTCGACGGTCAGGATCACCGCCTCACCCTCGCGCTCGAGCCTGATGTCCTTGGCCTCGAGCCCCGGCAAGGCGGCCGCGAGCGCTTCGGCGGTGGACCCGCCGGCCTCGGCATCGCCGGCCAGGATCGCCGGCTTCGGCGGCTCATAGCCGGCCCAGTCGATCTCGGTGCGGTTGGCGCGCGCCTCGGCTACGCCCATCAGCTTGCTCGCCTGGCCCTTGGCCTCGCGCTTGGCGCGGACCTCGGCGTACTCCTCGACGATGCCGTTGACATAGTCGTCGCGCAGGGTCTGGCTGAGCAGGTTGGAGACCACGCCGACCGCGCGCGAGGCATCGGGCACATAGATCACCGGTTGCTCACGCTGCGGCGCGATCTTCACCGCGGTGTGCACCTTCGAGGTCGTCGCGCCGCCGATCAGCAGCGGCTGGGTCATGCCCTGGCGCTTCATCTCCTTGGCGACATGGACCATCTCGTCGAGCGAGGGGGTGATCAGCCCGGACAGCCCGATGATATCGGCATTCTCCTCCTTGGCCCGCTGCAGGATGGTCTCGGTCGGCACCATGACGCCGAGGTCGATCACATCGTAGCTGTTGCACTGCAGCACCACGCCGACGATGTTCTTGCCGATGTCGTGCACATCGCCCTTGACCGTCGCGATCAGGAACCGGCCGTTGCTCTGGTCCTGGGTGCCGGCGGCCTCCTTCTCGGCCTCCAGATACGGGAACAGATAGGCCACCGCCTTCTTCATCACGCGCGCCGACTTGACCACCTGCGGCAGGAACATCTTGCCCTCGCCGAACAGGTCGCCGACCACGTTCATGCCGTCCATCAGCGGGCCTTCGATCACGTGCAGCGGCTTCTCGGCGGCCTGATAGGCCTCCTCGACGTCGTCCTCGATGTAGTCGGTGATGCCCTTGACCAGCGAGTGCTCGAGCCGCTTGTTGACATCCCAGCTGCGCCATTCCAGGTCCTCGGCCTTCTCGGCGCTCGAGCCGTCGCCCTTGTACTTCGGTGCCAGGTCCAGCAGGCGCTCGGTCGAGTCGTCGCGGCGGTTGAGGATCACATCCTCGACCGCCTCGCGCAGCTCTTCGGGCAGGTCGTCATAGATCGCCAGCTGACCAGCGTTGACGATGCCCATGTCCATCCCGGCCTTGACGGCGTGGTACAGGAACACCGCGTGGATCGCCTCACGCACCGGGTTGTTGCCACGGAACGAGAACGAGACATTGGAGACGCCGCCCGAGACCTTGGCGTGCGGGAGGGTCTGCTTGATCTCGCGCGTCGCCTCGATGAAGTCGACCGCGTAGTTGTTGTGCTCCTCGATGCCGGTCGCGACCGCGAAGATGTTCGGGTCGAAGATGATGTCCTCGGCCGGGTAGCCGACCTGCTCGGTCAGGATCTTGTAGGCCCGGGTGCAGATCTCGACCTTGCGCGCCTGGGTGTCGGCCTGACCGACCTCGTCGAAGGCCATCACGATCACCGCCGCGCCATAGCGCCGGCACAGCCGCGCCTGCTCGATGAACTTCTCCTCGCCCTCCTTGAGCGAGATCGAGTTGACGATCGCCTTGCCCTGCACGCACTTGAGCCCGGTCTCGATCACCTCCCACTTCGAGGAGTCGATCATCACCGGCACCCGGGCGATATCCGGCTCGGCCGCGGTCAGGTTCAGGAACCGGTGCATCGCCTCGGCCGACTCCAGCAGGCCCTCGTCCATGTTGACGTCGATGACCTGGGCGCCGCCCTCGACCTGATCCAAGGCCACGCTCAGCGCCGTGTCGTAATCGTCCTCCTTGATCAGGCGCTTGAAGCGCGCCGAGCCGGTCACGTTGGTGCGCTCGCCGACGTTGACGAAGCCAAGCTTGGGGCTGATGTTCATCGGCTCGAGGCCGGACAGCCGGCACGCCGGCTCCAGCGTCTGCTGCGCGCGCGGCGTCATCCCGGCGACCGCCTTGGCGATCGCCTCGATGTGCTCGGGGCCGGTGCCGCAGCAGCCGCCGACGATGTTCAGGAAGCCGCTCGACGCCCACTCGGCGACATGCTCGGCCATCTCCTCGGGCCCGAGATCGTAGCCGCCGAGCTCGTTCGGCAGACCGGCGTTCGGGTGCGCCGAGACCTGGCACTCGGCGATACGCGACAGCTCCTCGACATACGGGCGCAGCTCCTTCGGGCCGAGCGCGCAGTTCAGGCCGATGCTCAGCGGCTGGGCATGGCGCAGCGAGTTGTAGAAGGCCTCGGTGGTCTGGCCGGTCAGGGTGCGGCCGGACTGATCGGTGATGGTGCCGGAGATCATGATCGGCAGCTCGATGCCGTCCTCGTCGAACACCTTCCAGACCGCGAACAGCGCCGCCTTGGCGTTCAGGGTATCGAACACGGTCTCGACCAGCAGGATATCGGCACCGCCCTCGATCAGCCCTCGCGTCGACTCGGCATAGGCCGCGACCAGGGTATCGAAATCGATGTTGCGGAAGCCCGGGTCGTTGACATCGGGCGAGATCGACGCGGTACGGTTGGTCGGGCCGAGAATACCGGCCACGAAACGCGGCTTGTCGGGCGTCGAGTAGCCATCGGCCATCTTCCGGGCCAGGCGCGCGGCCTCGACATTGATCTCGTAGGAGAGCTCCTCCATGCCGTAGTCGGCCATCGCGATGCGGGTCGCGTTGAAGGTATTGGCCTCGATGATGTCGGCGCCGGCGGCCAGATACTCGCCGTGGATGTCGGCGATCAGATCGGGCCGGGTCAGCACCAGCAGATCGTTGTTACCCTTGAGGTCGCTCGGCCAATCCTTGAAGCGCTCGCCGCGGTAGTCGGACTCCTCGAGGCTGCGGCGCTGGATCATGGTGCCCATGGCCCCGTCGAGGATCAGGATGGTCTGCTCGAGACGCTGCTTCAGGAGGTCGGTTCGCTCACTCATAACATTCGTTCTTCATACTGGTTTCGACTTGATGGGTACCGCAGCAAGGCGCCCGGGATCAGGCGCAATCAGCCTGCGATGGACCGCGGATCAGCGGCATGGTCACCCATCTCCAGCGCCGGCGCGGCGGTGCCCTAGGCGTCAAACCCGCACGCGAGCGCCAGGCGCAGCGACACGGCCTCAGGACGATCAGGCACCCAGACCCGGCAGGCGGACATCGGCACTCGACGGCTTGTTCGCGGTGGGCTCAGCGCTCGGGTCCGATCATCGGATCACGGCTGCGCTGGCGGTTCGGCTTTTGGGTTGGTCGCTCGGAGCGCGACCGCTCGGTCTTGGCGACGCCCCGATCACGTCGACCCTGGCTGCGATCGAGACCGGCGCCGCCGGAGCCGCACCGCGTCAGCTCTCAGCCTCGGTCGATCCCGACGACTGTTCTGGCGTTCGGCGCGCCTTGCGCAGGTAGCGTTCCTGCTGCGGATGGCCGTCCCAGACGACCGGCTTCGCCAGCCATTTTTGGATGAAGGCCCATGACGCCTGGTAGCCGTCATGGGGAAGCGTACAGGCCGAGCAGTCCTTCCGTGTGACGCCGTTGGCGTCCGTGAAGACCTCATAGGGCCCGGGGCACTCGTACGCGATAAGCGGACAATAACAGAAAAGACAGTTGAATTCTCGCTTGACCCCAGGATGACAAGGGAGAAACGGACAGTCCGTGTTCGTAAACCCCTTGAATCCTTGGTTTTTCGTCAGGTCTTTTGGTTCCATGTGTGGATCGCCTCTGAGGTTGGCCGAAATACTTCGCAGCGCGGTCGTGAGCAAACCGGTACACTTTTGGGCGAGATCCGAGACTGCGGCAACGGAGCTTTGCCAAGCCGTACTTCGATGATGTCTTCCCCTGCTACCGGGCTGCTAATTGCCTACCTAGCGTAAGCGCGATCGCAGGATGACGGCTTCGCCCGGAGCTTATCCTTACAACGACCTTTGAGGCAGGCAGGCCTTAGAGGTGATTGCACAGACCAGAAGTATCCGATGCCCTACCGTCGATTTGATCGAAGAGTTTGCGCACGCCTGAGCCCTTTTTGTAGCCGCCACATCACCTTCTTCCCGCCTGCCATTGCGCTCGCTGCCGCCGCATGGGAGGTTTATGCGTCGGAGGGCGTCGATATCAAGGTCGCATGGGATCCCGTCGAGGACCCTCGTGTTGCCTTCTACGAAGTCTACTGGGGCACGCAGTCCCGCCAGTATCAGTCGAGCCGACAGACGACATCCACCAACATGACGATCGAGCAGCTCGCCGCAGGCGAGACCTACTTCTTTGCGGCCAAGGCCTGCGACGAAGCCAAGCTGTTCTGCAGCGCTTTCTCCGAAGAGATCTCGACGACCATCGATTACACCGCCCCGATCGCCGACTTCACCGCCAGTACGACCAGCGGTGTGGCACCGCTGACCGTTACCTTCGATCACAGTTCAAACGGTCAGGTCGAGGACTACGCGTGGGACTTCGGTGACGGCAACACAAGCACTGCAGGCACAGCGGTGCACCGCTATGACGACGCCGGCACCTACACCGTCAGCCTCACCGTCACCGGGCCCGGCGGCACCAGCGTCAAGACCCAATCAGGGCTGATCAGCGTCGCCAACCCGATTTCGGACGCCAGCACAAACGATAAAGCTAGCTCGAGCAACGACAGCAGCTCGGGCACCGAAACGCTTACGGAACGTCAGCGGCTATGGCTAGAGAGGTGGTGGAAAATCCGTGAGAGCAACTGGAGCACCGAGGCACCGACCGCCGCAGCAGACCTGAAGCTCGAAGCGGCTGACGTTGCGGTCGGCCCGGAATGGCAGCGAGTTGAGTTTGAACACGCATTCACCGACCCTGTCGTTGTAGCGACCTCGGTGAGCGGCAATGGCGCGGAACCGACCACGGTGCGCATCCAGGGCGTAGACCCGACCGGTTTCTGGGTTCGATTACAGGATTGGGGTTACTCAAACGGTCTCTACACCACCGAGCCTGGGCCCGAGGTGCTCGGCTATCTCGTAGTCGAGCGCGGCAGTCACCAGCTCCCCAACGGTGCTTGGCTAGAAGCCGATGAGTTCCCGATCTTTCAAGGAGAAGCCTGGCACCCGGGGCGCTTCTTGGCGCCGTTCGCGACAATACCGGTCGTACTGACCACCGTGGTCACCTACAATGATACAAGCGCGGTCACCCCCCGATTGCGGCGAGTCAATACCACCGACTTCGAGCTGATGCTCCAAGGCGCGGAGAGCAACGGGGTGCCACATGGCAGGGAAATGGTCGCCTATGTTGCCTCGGAAGGATTCTGTAGCGAACTCAACGGACGACGCGTCGTCGTTGGAAAAACCGCGGACGAGGTGACGCACACACCGACCGAGCTTTGGTTCTCGGATCAGTGTGCAGACCTCACGAATGGCTTCACAACGCCACCGACGCTACTGGCTGATATGCAAACCACTGACGGTCCGAATACAGCCAATCTGCGTTGGGACAACAAAGGCACCCACTCCGCTCGGGTATGGGTCGATGAAGAGCAGTCCATGGACGCTGAAACCAGCCATACAACAGAGGTCGTCGGTTATCTTGCGATAGGCGAAGACGCTGATTCCACGCCCGTTTATAGCGCTCAGGCGCAGTGAGCTCGATTCTCCGGCTGCACTGGGGTCGCGACTGACCGCGACCCCACCTTCTATTCTGGTATATAGGCCGGAAGTGTTGGCCAAATGGACCCAACGAACTGCGACAGGACCGCGTCGTAAGATGCAGCATCCTCGCCCACTGGGACGGCCGAAGTCACACGCACTAATGCACCATCGGTGCGGTTCTTGATCAGCGCATCCCAGAACAACAACCACTTAAGCAGATACTCGTTCGTGATCAAACGCCCGCGCTGCTGGAACCAATAGTAGACCAAGCGCCGATCCTCTCCCATCTGAATCAGCACCCGATTCACCCATAGCGGTTGCTGCTGCCCAGGGACTTCGACCGCGTAGCGTGACCGCTCCTTCATCTGCCATCCGCCGCCCGGCAGGCAGGACTTTGGGGAATGGACAGATGCGCCTTTTCTTTGCGAGGCATAGTAGGCGATGTACAGGTTCACATCATCGCCAAGGCCATTGTCATAGGTCGCAAGCAGATAATCGTCCAAGGCCAAAGACCCCTTAATGGCGCTGTCCAACCGGTCAGTCTCGCCAGACCATCCGCCCAACTCGCGAGGGAAAAAGAGGAAGTCGCGCCGCTCGGGTATCTGCTCTTCTCGGTTCGGCAACAGTTGCGAGACCACAACAGCCGCGACCAGCAGAGCAAACGCAATCCAGAACGACTGCGGAATCGCCCGATAGCGGACCGCATTCTCCTTCGGCAGCGGCGCTGGCCCTTCGATCGCGAAGGCGTCAAGCAAAGACCCATGCGGATTGCCGATGCGCGCGAGAAGTGCCATCTCGCCGGTCAGGATCGCGGCACAGGCCATAAAGATGACCCAGCCCTCGAAGTCATGCAGGAATCCTTCGGCCATGCCGATCCCGCCGTACTGCACCATCACGCCGATGACGCCGATGCGAAAGCTGTTCATCAATATCGTGATTGGCACTGTTGAAACAAACAACAGGACCTTCTTCCAGAGTGCACCGCGGAAGATCACAGCCGCAATGAAACCCAGGGCCATCAGTGGGAAGAGATACCTCAGCCCGTTACAGGCCTCCGCGACCTGTAGCTGATAGTCCCCAAGATCGATCACATTCCCTTCCAAGAATACAGAAATACCAAAAAACCGAATCACCTCGACACCTAACTCAGAAGAGATCAGCTGCAACTGCTGTGAGAGTCGGTTATAAAGGAAATCCGGCAACGGGATCATAAAGAAAAGCAACGCGTAGGCAGGAAGTAGCACCACAAAGGCGCGCAACCCCACCAGCGACAAAAAAACCCCGCCAAGCGCGACCAAGAAACCGTATTGAATCACCGTGTAGAGCGAGCCGAGCTCACCAGCGATGTACATGAACACGCCCAGCGCCATCATCGCAACGCCAAGCCAGCTATTCCCTGTCGATCTGTGCCGAAACTCACTCAGACGCTGCCAGGCGAAAAAGAGTGCAACGAAGGGCAGCATGAAGGCATGACTGTATTCTTCCTGATTCCATTTAGCAGACATATGATCAATCCCTTCCCAATACACCACCGCAAGCATCAGTGCTGAGGCAGCCAATAGCCCGTAGTGCCAGGGACGCAATGCCCAGGTTATTCCGTTATCTGACATCATCGCTTCTTTTTCCTGTGAAAGTCTCAAACAATCTCGCTTAGCGTATGCTCGCGAGTAAGCACCCAGTAATGAGGGAAACCCAAAAACCGAGTAATGACGCTAGTGCCGAAGGCGTTTTAAGTGACATGCATTTCCTGTGATAGCTCGCGGTAAACAAGCTGCCGCCAGATCCGATTGAGTGGCCATCGACCAATGAGTGATGATTGATCAAGGCCAGAGTTTGAGCACGCCGATGATGATCCCGCCAACGCCGATGGTGACACCGAATGACCAGCGCATAAAGCTATCCATCCGCTGGTGCAGGTTACGAATATCCTGCTGCACACTCTCGAAACGCTTGTCCATGTTTCCTTGCATGGATTCGAAGCGCTTATCCATGTTTGCTTGCATCAACTCGAAACGCTTATCGACTTGCTCGAAACGCTTGTCGATCTGCTCAAAGCGCTTCTCCATGTGCGTTTGCATCGCCTCGAAACGCACGTCGACCCATGCCATTACCCATAAGTCGCCCCCACGCTGCGCTGAGCCTCCAACGCGAGCACAAAATCCGGAACTCGCTGTAGTCCGATCCAGAGTGTTTTTGGTCC